>NZ_JBVVQD010000006.1:0-276006 GCF_055811755.1 Mesorhizobium sp. WSM4840 | reverse complement strand
AAAATAGAACTGACTGCAACTTGATCATGATAACCTCCCTATATTGTTTTTCTTGTGTATCCGGGTAAGTGCAACCGAACATTGCTTCGTCGCTTATGCAAAGCGTAGGGTTGCAGCTTCGATTCCGACAAATCCATCTGTCAGAGCGATTTCTGCTTAGCCTCGTCAACTTTACAATTCCCCAGATGAATGGCAGTTCCAACGTCAACTGTCCTGGAAGCCGTACTGCGGACGAAAAGCAACGCCTGACATCCCGCGACGCTGTACTCGGCGCGAGAGGCCGGTGTTCGAAAGCGACGCCTACTAATCGAAACGCCAGCCTGTCGCCTTGTGCGGACGGCCGATGCGGTTCGCCGAACGCATCATCGGCTCAAGGCTCGGATCGTTGATATTGCCGAAATCGGGCAAGCCATACTGTCGAGCGGCCGCCAATACCCAGGAAAGACCTGCCACTGAGTTCCACGAGAGCCTAGAGGCGGAAGGAGAGCCGAGCTTTCCGACCGGTCCGGGTGGGTGGGCCGAGCAACAGAGTGACGGCGCTAACGCCCAGCGTAGCAGCACCGACGCAACCGCCGACAACCAGGGCAGGTAAACACAGGTCCTGACGGGTAAATTCGCGCGCTTGCCGCGCCGCGATGACATCCTCAACCTCACCTGAATGCGGCTGTCGCCCCATTCGATAACGGAATGCCAGCGGAGCAAGTAACTCCGCGCTGAATTGCGTCCGGTGCGAAATCCTATGCGAACAAGCCGACTGCTCGATCGTAAAAATGGTCGAGAGCGCAGCGCCTGGCGGCAATCCGGGCGGCTTCAAGCAATTCCTCGCGACCCGAGGCGCCGTCCTTGTAGGTTGCGATGACCACGCGCGCGATCATTTCGGCGTCCTCGTCGTCAAGCTCCGCTTCGCCGGACCGCAAAATTTCCCGAACCACACCCCTCAAGAGATCCAGTTCAATGGTTGAAAAAACGCCCATATGGGGCGCGGATGTGCACTCCACCGCCATCTGAATTCCTCCCGCTGTCACGATATCAAACACGCGAGAGATTACAACTAAAGTATTAGACGAGCGCTTCGGAGGTCGTTCGGCACCCGAACACCGCTGCAACCTTGCTATGCCGCATTTGCCCGAAGTGCCGCGAAATGCTTTTCTCACCTTGGGACAAACAGAAATGGTGCCATCTCATTGCCGAAGCGTCCGCAGACAACAATCGACGTTTCAGGCGGTTGTCGGACCCAACACCTTACGGAACCCCGTTGCGCCGCATGACGTGCAGACCTAGCAAATGCGATTAGTCGGCCATCGATGGAGTCCTCATGATGAAGACTGTCGTTAGGGTTGTCTGTGCCATCGGCCAAGCGGGGCAGCTCGGCCTCAAAGGCGGCCTCCCATGGGAAGGCAACCGGTCGCCGGAGTTCGTCGCCGACGTTGCACGATTTTTCGACCTCACCAGAGGGCACGTCTTGCTCGCCGGCCCCAAGACGATCGCGAGCATTCCGGATTTTGCTCGCGCGGATCGGGAACTTGTCGTTGTTCGCTCCAGCATGGATCCCGAGGACACGCTCCAACGCTTTGCCGGCCGTGTCGTTTTCATCGGCGGCGGTCCACCGGTGTGGGACGCCTATGCGCGCTTCGTCAGCCACTGGGATGTCACCCGGCTGCCCTATGACGGGCCGGCGGACCGCTGGTTCGATGCAAGATGGCTTACGGGAGGTGGCGAGGTTGCCAGAAATCACGCGACCAATGAAGGCTCGGCTCGTTTCGATCCGGGGAACATTTAGACCACGTCGCGACCCAAGTTCCAGTCCGCATTTTCTGCGACTTTGCGGCAGCTGATCGAAGCGGCGGTGGCCGATGGCTCGATCCGCAGCGACGTCGACGCCTCCGACGCGCTGGGCGGCATCTATTCAGCGCCCGACACCGAGGACTGGCGCGACCGCTCTCGCCGGCTGGTGTCGCTGCTGATGGACGGGTTGAGGTTTGGGGCTGGCAAGGGCACCAAGGGTAGTGGGTGAAGGCTGGGCCGCCGAAAGCGCGGCGCTAGAACGAAGTCGGCTACGCGCCATGAGCCGACCTTGGATACCGTGATCCTCGACGACTTGTCTCACCTCGATAGCGGACGAGATCATTGTTGATGGCCGCGAGCCCGGATTACGACCGTGAAGCGGTCAAAAATCCAAATCCATATCGTGATGATGATGCTCGTGACCGGGAAGCTCCGGCGGCGGCGGGCCAGGCACTTCGGCCACCATGGCCTCCGTCATGATGAGGAGGCCTGCCACCGAGGCTGCGCCCTGGAGCGCCGTTCGCACCACCTTGGCCGGGTCGATGATGCCCTTTGACATCAGATCACCGTACACGCCCGATTGGGCATCGTAGCCATAGGCGTTGTCGTCGTTTTCGAGGATCCCGGCGATGACGACCGAGCCTTCCAGGCCGGCATTGATCGCGATTTGCCGAGCCGGCCAGGTGATCGCCTTCCTGACGATCGCGATGCCGACCTGCTGGTCCTCGTTGCTGCCCTTGAGCTTCTTGAGCGCCCTGCCGGCGCGCAGCAAGGCGACCCCACCGCCGGGGAGAATGCCCTCTGCAACCGCGGCTCTTGTCGCGTTCATCGCGTCATCGATGCGATCCTTCTTCTCCCTGACCTCGACTTCGGTTGCACCGCCGACCCGGATAACGGCGACGCCACCGGCGAGCCTGGCCAGCCGCTCCTGGAGGTTCTCGCGGTCGAAATCGGAGGTGGTTTCCGCAAGCTCGAGCTTGATCTCGGCGATGCGGGCCTCGATTCTTTCCCGCTTGCCGGCGCCGCCGACGATCGTAGTGTTTGCCTTGTCGATCATCACCTTCTTGGTGCGCCCGAGCATATCGAGGGAAGCATGCTCGAGCTTGATGCCCAAATCCTCCGAGATCACCGTTCCGCCGGTCATCAGCGCGAGATCCTGCAGCATCGCCTTGCGGCGGTTTCCGTAGGCCGGCGTCTTCACGGCTGCAACCTTGAGAGCGCCGCGCAACTTGTTGACCACCAGCGCCGCAATCACCTCACCCTCGACATCTTCGGCGATGATGAGCAGCGGCTTGCCGGCCTGCACCACCTTCTCCAGCAGCGGCAGTATTTCGTTCAGACTGGACAGTTTCTTGTCGCTGATGAGGACATAGGCATCCTGCATCTCGACCCGCATCTTTGCACGATTGGTGATGAAATGGGGCGAGATATAGCCACGGTCGAACTGCATGCCCTCGACGAATTCGAGTTCGGTTTCGAGCGACGTCCCGTCCTCGACAGTGATCACGCCGTCATTGCCGACCCTCTTCATGGCGTCGGCGAGGCAGCGGCCGATCTCCCTGTCGCCGTTGGCCGAGATGGTGCCGACTTGCGCAATCTCGACGTTCGAGGTGACCTTCGTGGCGTTGTTTTTGAGTTCCGCGACGACGGCTTCGACCGCGAGATCGATGCCGCGCTTCAGGTCCATGGGATTCATGCCGGCGGCCACCGCCTTGGCGCCCTCCCGGGCGATCGCATGCGCGAGCACGACGGCGGTGGTCGTGCCGTCGCCGGCCTGATAGGAGGTTTTTGTTGCTATCTCGCGCACCATCTGGGCGCCCATGTTCTCGAACTTGTTGTCGAGTTCGATTTCCCTGGCGACGGTCACGCCGTCCTTCGTGACCCGCGGCGCGCCGTGCTCCCTGCCGATCGCGACGTTGCGCCCCCGCGGGCCAAGCGTGACGCTCACCGCATTCGCCAGGGTGTCAATGCCGCGCAGCATTCTGTCGCGAGCCTCGAACGAAAACATGATCTCCTTGGCAGCCATTTCCTTGATCCTTAAGACCTAATCTACGGGGAACGGCGAAGCTTCATTCGGCCGCTCAGTCGAGATTGTCCCGTGGCAGCCCGAGCCGATTCCAGACATCGAACAAAGCTGCCGCGAGCCGATCAATCATGATGTCCTCGTGACAAGGTGTCGGCGTGATGCGCAGCCGCTCAGTTCCCTTCGCCACGGTCGGATAATTGATCGGCTGGATATAGATGTCGTGCTCGCTCAGCAGCAGGTCGCTCGCCGCTTTGCAATGCGCCGGATCGCCGACTGCCACCGGAACGATATGGGTGTCGCTCAGGATGACCGGCAGCGCAGCGGCACCCAGCGCCGCCTTGACCCGCCGGACGCGGTCCTGCTGGCGCTTGCGCTCCCACTGCGAGGTTTTCAGATGCCGGATCGCCGCTGTGGCCGCGGCGCAGATCGCCGGCGGCAACGCGGTGGTGAAGATGAAACCCGGAGCATAGGAACGAACCGCATCGATCAGCACAGCACTTCCCGTGATATAGCCGCCGAGGCAGCCGAAGGCCTTGGCGAGCGTGCCTTCGATCACATCGATCCGGTTCATGGCGCCATCGCGCGCGGCGATGCCGGCGCCGCGAGGGCCGTACATGCCCACAGCATGGACCTCGTCGAGATAGGTCATTGCGCCGTAACGATCGGCGATTTCGCAAATGCGATTGATTGGCGCGACGTCGCCGCCCATCGAATAGAGACTTTCGAAGACGATGAGTTTTGGCCGATCCGGACCCGCCTTCAACAATTCCTCGAGATGATCGACGTCGTTGTGGCGGAAGATGCTCTTCTCCGTACCGGACTGGCGGATGCCCTCGATCATCGAATTGTGGTTGAGCGCATCGGACAGGATCAGACAACCGGGGATCAGCTTGGCGATGGTCGAGATGCCAGTCTGGTTCGAAACATAGCCGGACGTAAAGACCAGTGCCGCCTCCTTGCCGTGGAGATCGGCAAGCTCGCTCTCGAGCTCTAGGAGCGGATGGCTGGTGCCGGAGATATTGCGCGTCCCGCCGGCCCCCGTTCCCAGGCGGGTAGCAGTCTCCACCATGGCGGCGACCACTTTTGGGTGTTGTCCCATCCCGAGATAGTCGTTGGAGCACCAGATCACGACGTCCTTCGGTCCATGCGGGGAATGCCACACGGCATTGGGAAAGCGTCCGGCGATGCGCTCAAGGTCCGCGAACACACGGTAACGCCGTTCCTCCTGCAGACGCGCGATCGCATCTGCAAAGAAACCGTCATAACTCGTAACGCCAGCCTTTCGGGACTCCCACCGACTATCGGTCATGCTCCCCCCGATTTCTACTCGCCGCGGGTCTAGATCGCCCCATCGCGACGACCTTTGCTGCACCTCGAATTTCGTCCTATCCGAAACCCCATCGAAGGCTTCTTTCACTCACGAGATTGCGCCATGATTTTGCGCAGCGTGTCGGCAATGCGACCAGTTGGCGTGTCGAAGTCCAAGCCTCGCACGAATTTGCCCTGAGTATCCATAATATAGATGTAAGTACTATGGTCGACGACGTAGTCTTCGGCATCCGCTCCAGTTTTGTGGCGTGCGCTGTAGGCGCCATATTCCCGGGCAACCGCGGCGATCTGTTGCGGACTGCCGGTGAGTCCCACGATCCTTGGATCGATCGCCCCGGTGTATTTCCCCATCACCTCAGGCGTGTCGCGTTCAGGATCGACGGTGATGAAGAGCGGTTGCAGTTTTGCGGCGTCAGGGCCGAGTTCCTCAATCGCCGCGGCGATTGAGGACAGCGTCGTCGGACAGATGTCGGGACAAGAAGTGTAGCCGAAGAAAACCAGCAGCCATTTGCCGCGATAAGTCTCATCGGTGACCGTCGTTCCGTCCGGCGCCGTAAGCGTAAATGAGCCGCCGACCGTCACCGGCGTGTCAGTCCGCGCCACCGGTGGGCAGATCCACAGGGCCGCTGCGAATATGATGCAGAAGCGGGATATGGGGGACCGTAGGCCCGGAGCGAGGAGTTCATGCCGTCGGCTCATCAAGTACCTCCGGTACCTCGAGAAAGACGCTCCGAAACCCCGCGATGTTTGCAACTAGCAAACTCGCCTAAACTGCCGAACCTTATCATATTTTTTTGCTGAATGGCTAGACATGGTGCTGGTATGGCCCTATTTTTAAAAGTTGCCCCTCATCCTAATGAAGGAGGTGGCGTCTGTGACGATTCGCGAATTGATGAGCGGGCTGGCGGCGATCGCTTTCGTTGCGACAATGTCCGCGCCAACGCAAGCCTACGAAGAGAGTCCGGTCACGGGAGGCGGAACGATCGAGGGTACGGTCGTCTACCGCGGGGACGTGCCGACAACAAAGATCATCCCCACCAAGGATGTCGAGGTGTGCGGGGCCCCCCGCGAGGAGCCGCTGATCGAGGTCGGAGGCGATCAGGCCGTGCTGAACGCGGCGCTGTACCTAGTCGACGTGGCAAAGGGAAAAGCCTGGCCGGAGCCCGGCAAGCCGCCTGAGCTTAACAACCTCAAATGCCGCTTTGAACCCGCGGTTCAGATGATACCGGCCGGTTCGCTGGAGGTGGTCAACAGCGACCCAATGCTCCACAACACCCATGGCTATTATGGCAAGCGCACCGCCTTCAACCTGGCGCTGCCCAATAAGGGCCAGCGCATACCCGTCGAACTGAAGCGCGCCGGCACAGTCCGCATCGACTGCGACGCGCATGGCTGGATGGAAGGCTGGGTCTATGTGGTGGACAATCCCTACTACGCGATCACCGGCGCCGATGGCAAGTTCAGCATCCCCGATGTACCGCCTGGGGACTACAAGCTCGTGGCGATCCACCCCTTCACCGGACCCATCGAGCAGCCCGTAACGGTAGAGGAGAATAAGGCCACCAGTCTGACGATTGAACTGAAAAAATAAGAAAATGGGCGACCCACTGATGCAACAGGGTCGCGTTCCTGTGAGAAGACCGACGCTTTAAGAAACGGTCTGCACTGAGGAGGAAACCTGATGTCTGACGAGCTTGACCGCATTCGGCGCGAAATGCATGCGGTGCTGCAGCCGCCTGGAGTGCGCCCCGACGACTCGCTGCAAATCACCCGTCGCACCTTTATTCACAGATCGCTGCTGTTCGGCGCCGCTTCCGTCGGCCAGACCTTCGCGTGGTGGCCGCTGCTCAACACCATCGACGTTGCTCACGCCGCCGAAGCGCCCTTCAAGTTTGCCTGGATTTCGGACACCCATCTCTACGAGAGATCCCTCAACACGCGCTTCGTCGACAAGGTAGTGCGCGCCGTGCAAGAGGTCCAGGCCATGGATCCGCCGGCCGACTTCCTGATCTTCGGCGGCGACCTGGCCCAACTCGGAAAGATCGAGGAACTCGAGCTTGGCGTCGATCTCCTCAAGGATCTGACGATCAAGAAGTACTACATCCCGGGCGAGCATGACTGGTATCTGGATATGGGCAAGAAGTGGGGCGAGTTGTTCGGCCAGCCCAACTGGACCTTCGACCACAAGGGCGTGCGCTTCATCGGGCTCGATACGGTCAGCCGGGGACCGGACTACTGGACAGTGAAGAAGATGACGCCAGAGGAGCGCATGGGCCATATGGCGACCCTCGACGGCACGGTTGCCGGCGCGTGGGCAGGCGTCGGCCCCGACCAACTCGACTGGATGCAGAAGACGCTCGCTGACTGGGATAAGTCCAAACCGATCGTCATCTTCAGCCATAATCCGCTCTACGAGTACTACCCGCCCTGGAACTTCTGGGTGCGCGACTGGCGCGAAGTGAATGAGGTGCTGAAGCCTTATACCAAGGTCACCAACATCCATGGTCACGTCCACCAGGTACTCTATAACGAGATCGGGTCCATGCGCTCGATCGGCATGCTGGCGACCTCCTGGCCCTGGCCCTATGCCCCGGAGGGCGTGCCCAAGCTCACCAAACCAATGATCCGGGCCGACCCCGGCGATCACTTCGATGGGGTTGGCTGGGAAACCGTGAACGTGAACGCCGACGACAAGGTCGACGTCGAGTATATCATGTGGGGCCGCAAGGAGGTTTTCGTTCAGTCGGACCCGGATTCCTCGCTTAGTCAGCCCGAGAAGTTGCGACCGCGAATGGCCGACAATATGTGGCCATACTAAGGGAGGGCCATACTAAGGGAGGAATGGCGATGACAATCAGAGCGATTCTCGGCACGTTGTGCCGTCCGTTCTCCGTCGCTGCGATTGCGGTGGTCGCCGTCGTAGTCGGCCCCAGCAGTGCCCACAAGGCACCTCACACACCGGAGCAGTTGAAACTATTCGACGAGGTGCTCATGGAGGAGGTCAGGAAGGGCGACCTCTTGTTCCATGGCGATGCGGCGACCGCCAAACAGATGAACGTCGTCCTCTCCAAGACGGGAATGGCCTGCGCAATGTGCCATCCCATGGCCTCCGACACCCACCCGCAGTCCTACCCGAAGTTCCAGGTTGAAATCAACAAATTCGCGACGCTACGCGACATGATCAACTGGTGCATCGAGAAGCCCAATCAGGGCGAAAAGATCGAGTTCGATTCGGAGGCAATGAAGGCCTTGGAAGCGTACATCCTCTGGTCGAACGCCGGCTCGGTGTTAGTCCCCGGCAAGCATTAGTTCTTTTCGGCTTGGAGCGGGCTGCATAGCGAAGATTTGCGCGGGAAGATATCTGAAACCGGCCGCCGGCATCGGGTGGTTCTCGATGCCGGTAAAGTTTGGAGTTGAGTCCTGAAGATGCGCGCGGCTCAAGCGCGCGTGATGGAAGAGGCGCGCCGTGGCAGAGACATTGCGTGGCAAATTTGCCGGCATCGACCTGGATGAACTGGTCGACTGGCCGGTTGTGCGAACTTGGCTCTATTGGGGCATGTTCTGGCTCTTGGTCACACCGTCGATCGGCGTGGCGCTGTCGGGCCTCTTCAATTATCCCGATTATCTAGGCACTGCCAACCTGGGACTGACCTTCGGCAGGTTACGGCCGGTCCACGTCAACGGCGTCATCTTTGGCGCGTTTTCCTCCCTCTTCATCGGCGAATGCTACTACTTGGTGCCGCGCCTCTGCGGTGTGCGGGTGCCCTGGCCGCAATGGGGCGTACCGCTGGCCTGGCTGTGGAATGTCTCCGTGGCGGCGGCGCTCATCTCGTTGCCGTTCGGCGAAAACCACGGCCTCGAAGCGGGCGAGTTCCCGCTGTTCGCGAAAATCCCGATCTTCCTCGTTGTCGCCGCGGCGACCGCACAGTTCCTGATCACCATCGCCCGACGTCTCGAGCCACCACTTTATGTCGCACTCTGGTATCTGATCGGGGCTTTCGTCTGGACGACGATGAATCTCGTACTGGGCATCATCCTGCCCTACACGATTTCTGGCATAAACAGCGCGGCCTTCCACGGCCTCTACCTTCACTACATCGTCGGATTGTGGATCACGCCGGCGGGTTACGTGCTGATCTACAATTTTTTGCCGATCAGCGTGGGCAATCCGATCTATGGCCACAAGCTCTCGCTTGTCGGCTTCTGGTCCCTCGCCCTATTCTACCCCTTTGTCGGCATCCATCATTATCTTTACAGCCCGATCGCCGATTGGGCCGAGACGATCGCGATCGTCACCTCCATGCTGCTGATCATTCCGGTGTGGACGGTGCTGGTGAACTTCTTCGGCACGGTGAAAGGCCGCTGGGACGCCTTCGGCAAGAACCTCCCGGCGAAATTCCTGATCATGGGCGCACTGATGTACCTGGCAGGGTGTTTCCAGGGCTCGACGGAGGCTTTGCGCTCGATCCAACAGCCGACCCATTTCACTGATTTCGTCATCTCGCACTCGCACCTCACCGTGTTCGGGACGTTCGTGGTCTGGGCAATGGGCGGTCTGGTCTATGTCTGGCCGCGGGCGTGCGGGCGCGAGCTTTGGTCGTTCACAATGGGCAATTGGGCATTTTGGCTGATTACCGTCGGTATCTCCACCATGGGCCTGGTGCTGACCGCCGCCGGACTGCAGCAAGGCTTCCAGTGGATGGCCGGCACCGAATGGCTCGACACGGTGATCTCGATGCGACCCTATTGGCTGGTGCGTACCGTGGGTGGCATAACCATGGATATCGGGATGACGCTTCTCGTCATTAATCTGATGATGACGGCGCTGACCCGCCCCGCCGAAGTGGCGGAAGGTCCGGCATTCGGTGTGGCACCGGTTCCGGCTGGCGGGGCGAACCGATGAGCGCTCGATTCGTTACGCTGGTAGCCGGCATCTTTTTCTTCTTCGCCGCCCTCGTCACGCAAGGCTTCCTACCATTTTTCGAACCCTCGGCGCGAACCAACCGGGTGACCGCCGTGGTCCGCACCGATTTCGGCCAGCTCAAATGGATGATGACTGAGGCCACCGATTACACGCCGCTGCAACAGCACGGTCGCGACGTGTATCTGCGCGAAGGTTGCTGGTATTGTCATTCCCAGTACGTGCGCCCGGTGACCGGCGAGACACGCCGCTGGGGTCCGGTGACGGAGTCAGGCGAATTCGCCTACGACGTGCCACATCTGTTCGGCACGCGGCGCATCGGACCCGATCTGATGCGGGTCGGACTTAAGTTCAGCGACGAGTGGCATCTTGCCCATTTCTGGAATCCGCGCATGCTCTCCCCGGATTCGATCATGGCGCCGTATCGCGGACTGTTCGACGAGCCCGAGCAGCCGGTCAAGATCGTCGATGATGGGGCCGGCAATCGTACGCTGGAAAGGACGCCGGTTTCCGAGGGGCTGTTCGACTTCGCTAGCAAGGAGCAGATCAGGCTCACGCCAAACGCTGACGGGCTCCTGTTCGTCCCGCTGGAGGCGCGTGGCAAGGCTCCAGTCATTGTGATACCAAACGAGGAATACAAAGGCGATGCGGTCAAGATCGCCGCGGAGACGCAAGACCTGGAAGCCCTCATCGCTTATGTCCAGAAGCTCGGCATGGACCGCGGCAAGTGGCGCGATCTTTTTGAACCGCAGCAGCTTGAAGTGACCGAAGTCACATTCCCGCGTTCGAGTGAATGGATCGCCCATGGCCGCGAGGTCTATGAGCGGCGATGTCTCGGTTGCCACGGCCTGAATGGAGACGGCAATGGGCCTGCTGCGACCTTCCTTCACATACAGCGCCCGCGAAGCTTCGCGGCTGCTGTGTTCAAATTCCGGCTGACCAAGGAACCACTACCGACTGACGGTGACCTCCTGCGCACGATCACCCGCGGGGTACGCGGCACGGCGATGCCGGCCTGGTATGAACTGCCTCTCACGGATCGGCTCGCTGTCATCCAGTACATCAAGTATGAGCTGGCCGTGGACCGCTCCGATCCGGCCCAGCCTTATGCATTCTTCATCGAGGAGCCACCTGGCCCTCCGCTCTACATCGCAAAGCCGCCCACCGTTTCCCAGGCAATCCTCGAGCGCGGCAAGGAAGTGTGGCAGATCGCAAAATGCTGGGAGTGCCATGGTCAAGGCGGAAAGGGCGATGGCCAGAAGGCTGCCGGGCTGAAGGACGATCTCGGTTTTGGCATTGTGCCGGCCGACCTCACCGGCGGCCAGTTCAAGTCGGGGACAGCGGTCGAAGACATATTCCGCACCATGACGACCGGGTTGAGCGGCACCCCTATGCCCTCCTATCGGGACTCGTTGCCCGAGGAGGACCGCTGGGCGCTCTCGTATTACGTCCTCGCACTTTCGGCCTATAAAGACCCGCTCACATTGCAGGCGCTGACGATCAGCGACACGGATCGCGCGGCGCTTAATGATCTGACGCTGGAGGCGGCTTCTCCGGACAAGGCCTATGTTCCGGGCGGGGTGCCGGCGCAGAACACTTCTGAACTCGGCGAAGAGAACGGCGGATCGGTGACCGAGAAACAAAATGCTGCCGAAGGAGGCTGAGTTATGCTCGGATTTGAGGTCACCGGACCCTACGTGAGCGCGTTGCTTATGAGCCTTGGTGCGCTCTGTGTCTTTATTTGGGGCGTGCTTTCAGGCGCCTTCCACGGCGCCGATGAAGCGGCCACCAGATTCTACGAAAGGGAAGCGGAAAATGACAACGCCAAGCACACAGCAGAGTGACGGTCCGTCTCACGGTTCGGACCCCGACCACGAGATGGAGGAGTACGCCGGCGGCACCGTCCAGTCGCGACACGGGTATATCCCGATATGGCTGCTGGTCGTCTACGCGGTTCTTTTCGTCTGGGCGCTCTATTACGCCTACCTTTATTGGGGCGGAGTCGGACCGGGAAGGATCGGCTAGAGAGCACGGTCGCGCACGCCAGGTGATGGCTGACGAGTTGAGTGAAGGAGCAGGAGATGCTGATAGCCAAGATCGTAATGGGTTTAGCGATTCTGAATCTTTTCCTACTGGCCTCCGCGCTCGCTATGAACGTTGCCCTTGCTTATTTCGGCTGACCAGGAGGAGGCGTATGCTTGCAGATACCGTTTTCTCGTTCGCAAATGCGAGCCCGTACCAAGCGATCGCCTTTATCGGCGGCGCGATAGCCCACATCGCCTTCTTCGTATGGGTGGCGTACCTCGTGCGCCATTAGCGGCGCGGAGCAACACCTCTGGTTGATCGAGCGATGCGTCGGCAGGAGGTCTGCCAATGACCTATTATCTCGTGATCTTCGCCGCTGGGTTCGCGGGCAGCTTTCACTGCATCGGCATGTGCGGCGGCTTTGCCTGCGCGCTGGGCCACGATCAGCGAGGGGGAGGCGCAACCGTCCTTCGCCACCTGCTCTATAATACCGGCCGATTGACAACCTATTGCTTTCTGGGCGGGCTCGCAGGCGCGCTCGGTCAAGTCATCTGCACCACGCAGGATCTAACGGCGGCGCCGCTCTTGAACGGCTCCCTCGACATCGCCCAACGAATTCTCGCGATTGGCGCTGGCCTGCTCATGATTGCCATGGCGTTGCAGTTCTTCGGTTTGCTGCAGGTCTTTCATCGCCTTGCCATCGGATTTGGCCGCAGCACATTTGCAGTGTCCCTGCGCAGCCTGCTGACAGCCCGGAGCAGCGCCGCACCGCTTGCCTTTGGTGTGTTCAACGGCTTCCTGCCATGTCCCCTCGTCTATGCCTTCGCCGCCCAGGCGGCGAGCACCGCTGGAGCGCTTCCCGGGTTTCTCGTCATGGCATCGTTCGGACTGGGAACCTTCCCTGCGATGTTGATGATGGGCGGCGTCGGCCGGATACTCGGGCCAGCCTGGCGGCTGCGCGGCGTGCGGCTGGCTGGTGGCTTTATTCTTTTGCTTGGTCTCATCACGCTTGGCCGTGGTCTCCTGCCCTCGGACGCGCATATCGGCCTTGCTTGGCTGGGCGGACATCCCGCATGACTGCGCATGGCGATATCCTGTGTAGCCATTGCTCGCTGCCCGTCGGCGTGCGCCCGATGGAGCGCAGGCTCAACGCTGAGGCTTGCGCGTTCTGCTGCTACGGCTGTTGCATCGCCTTTCAGGTGAAGAGCGGCAGACACGAAGAGTGGGAGGCCGCCTGGCTGCTGATCCAGCTCGGCGTGGGCGGCTTTCTCTCCATGAATATCATGATGTTCAGCCTCCTCCTCTATTCGGACGCTTTCACCGGCGCCGACGCGGACGTGCTGCCGTGGATTCATCTTGTGCTCTGGATCTTCGCGACGCCGGCGGTGCTGATTCTCGGCAGCCCCTATTTTCGTGAAATGTGGCTCGATGGTATTCAGGGACGCGTGACATCATCAGCACTCATCGTGCTTGGCGTCGCTGCCGCCTATCTTTATTCGGCATTTGCCGTGTTCGAGGGCAGCACACATGTCTATTTCGACACCGCCGTGATGGTGCTGATGCTGTTCACCGTTGGCCGCTATCTCGAGGCCGTTGGCCGCGCCAGGGCGGCGCGCGACCTCGAACCGCTCCTCGCCGCCGAAAGCGAGAGCGCAACAGTTGTCGATGGCGCGGCAGAGATCCGCCGCCCAGTGCGGGAGGTGACGGCCGGCATGCTGGTGCGGGTCCGGCCAGGCGAGCGCATTCCAGTCGACGGCGTGGTTGTCGAGGGGGAATCGAACATCGATGAAGCCGTGATCACCGGAGAAAGCCGGCAAGTGACAAAGGGCGCCGGCTCCAAGGTGATTGCCGGCAGTATCAATATCGACGGCCCGCTCCTGATCCAAAGCAGCGGTGACGGAACCGCAACCCGCTGGGCACAGATTTGCCGGTCGGTGCGCGAGGCGCTCAGCCGTCGCAGTCCAACCCAACGCCTTGCCGATCGCGTCGTTGGCGTGGCCGTGCCGCTCGTCCTCGCCCTCGGCGGGCTGACGTTCGTTTACTGGGCGCAGTCATTGCCGTTCGATCGGGCGTTGCTGATTGGCCTCTCGGTACTGGTGGTTGCCTGTCCGTGCGCCGTAGGCCTGGCCGCTCCGATGGCGACATCGCTCGGCATTGGCCGGCTGGCGCGACACGGCTGCCTCGTCCGCGACCCCGGCGTGCTCGAGACCCTCGCGCGTGTCCGGTTGCTCGCCTTCGACAAGACCGGCACTTTGACGGCGGGCAAAGCGCGTCTCGTCGGCGTCGACTGCGAGGAGGTCGGCATCGACGAAGTACTGGCGCGCGCCGCCGGTCTGGAGCGCCTTTCCGAGCATGGTCTGGCGCGGGCCATCGCGGCAGCCGCCGCTCAGCGGGGCATCACGCCGCTCGTCACCCGCGATGTCCGGACGGTTCCCGGCCGTGGCATCCGCGGCAGCGCCGAAGGCCGGCCCGTGGCGGCAGGGAACGGCAGATTGATGAATGATCTGGGCTGGCCGCTTCCCCCGTCGCTGGCCGAGCGTGCGCGGTCGCTGGAGGCGAGCGGTCATTCGGTGGTCTATGTCGGTTGGGGCGAGCAGGTTCACGCCGTGCTGTCGCTCGATGATTCACCGCTTCCCGAGGCGCAGGCCGCGATCGCGGCCCTGCGTGAGCGCGGGCTCGACGCCACGCTGTTGACCGGCGACTTGGCGCAAGCGGCGGAGCGGATTGCGGCCCTGGTCGGGATCAAGGACGTCCAAGCGGGCCTTTCGCCGGAGGCCAAACGGCTGGCCCTGGATCGGCTCCGCCATGATCACGGTTCGGTGGCGATGGTCGGCGATGGACTGAATGACGGGCCGGGCCTAGCCGCCGCAGATGTCGGTATCGCCGTCGGCTCCGCCACCGATCTCGCCCGCGAGACTGCGGCGCTCGTGCTGCCTGCGGACGGATTGTGGATGTTGCCCTGGATCGTCGACGTGGCCCGCGCGGTCCGCAGGACCATCTTGACCAACCTTATGTGGGCGTTCGGCTACAACCTCGTCGCGCTGACGTTCGCAGCATTCGGACTTCTGCAGCCAATCCTTGCGGCGGCGATCATGGCCGGCTCGAGCATCCTCGTGGTGGTGAATTCGCTGCGGCTGGAGCGGCTGCCCGATCCTGTTCCAGCGCTGATCCCGGAGCAACGATCCGGCACCAAGGCGGAGCGTACCCACAATGACGCCGGCATATCCGCAATGGCCGGCCCAGCCGTCGAGCGGAGTTGAGTTTCGTTTCAGCCAAACACGTCGTGCGTGAAGGCATCATACCAGCCTTCCGCCGCGCGCGCAGCCTGCCGGCGGACCTCGGAGCTTTCCTCGACCTTGCTGACGAAGCTGATGACGCTCTTGAGCTTCCCGTCGACGGGCTTGAAGCTGATGGCGTTGCTGAACGCATCGTCGGGGGCGAGATGGGTGTAGCAAGTGTTGAACAAATGCGCCGGGAAACGCGCTGATCCGGTGAGATCGGCCGCGATGGCAAAGGCGCAGGCTTTGGCCTGGCTGTTGGCGCAGAAGGCGGATTTCGGCATATCCCCGCCGATGATCGCGTCACCGACCAGATGGATGCCGGGCTGCAGCTCCGATTCGAAGGTGACGGGATCGACCGGACACCAGCCCGACCGATTGGCGAGCCCCGCCTGCTGCGCCAAGCGCCCTGCCATTTGCGCCGGGATGACATTGGCCACCGCGGCCTTGAATGTTGCTCCCGCGGTGATCACCGACCGGGTCTTCGCGTCGATTGCTGTGACCCCGCCGGTGAACTGGGCCGGTAGCCATTCGATCATTCCCGGATAATGGCGGTTCCAAGCATCCTGGAACAGGTCCTGCGCGTTGAAGCTGTCTTTCGCATCGAGGATCAGAATTTTGGCCTTGGGTTTGCGGCGCTGGAAATAGGATGCGACGAGCGAAGCGCGCTCGTAGGGGGCGGGCGGACAGCGAAACGGATTCGGCGGAGCAACGAGCACGAACAGCCCGCCGTCCTCCATGCTTTCCAGTTGCTGGCGCAACAGCATGGTTTGCTGCCCTGCATTCCAGGCGTGCGGCATGATCTCCATCGCCGCATCGTCATAGCCCTCAAGCGCCCGGTCCCTGAATGCGATGCCCGGCGCAACAACGAGACGGTCATAGCTGAGCTTCGAGCCGTTGTTCAGCGCAACGGTTTTCGCCGCCGGGTGAATCGCCGCGGCGGACTCATGAATGACGGTGATGCCGTATTGCCTTGCCAGCGCTTCATAACCATGGCCGAGCGATTCGAACGGTCGTAGCCCGGCGAGATAGAGATTGCTGAAAAAGCAGGTCGTGTAGCTCTGCCGCGGTTCGACCAGGGTCACGTCGACGGCCGTGGCGCTGGAGGCGAGATATTTGGCGACCGTTGCGCCGCCGATGCCGCCGCCGACCACGACGACACGCGCCTTGGCCTGGCCCCGCGCCTTCGGCTGGTTGAGCGCCGTTAGCAACGCTGCTCCCGTCAGGCGGCCGAACTCGCGACGCGTCCAGGATTTCATCGCGGGTTACTTCCCTGCTTCGCGACATAGCGCGCGACGCTCGCGATCTCCTCTTCGCTGAGCGACAGCGCGATAGCGTGCATGATGTGATTTGAACTCTCGCTCGCCCGGTAGGCAAGCAGGGCGTTGGTGAGCCTCTCCTCACCAAGCCCGATGATGCTGGGAATGCCTGTGCCGCCGCCATCGAGACGATGGCAGGACGCACAGGTCGCGGCGAGTTGAGCGCCTTGATCGGCCTCCGCCGCCGCGCCGGATTGGCTGACGAGCAGCACGAGGCCCGTGGCAATCGCAGATCTCGCGACGGGGCGCATGCTGAATACCCGTCTGTTTCGGAGTTTTCCGGTCACGCTCCCACTCAACTTGTCACGCCATAATTCGCGCAGCTCGATTGCGCCGCCACCTCAACCGACCGTGAACTGGTGCGACAACATATAGACGGCACCGCCATCTTCTTCCCAAACGAAATCGAGCCGGCCGCTCTCCGTCGCGCGCAAGGAAAATTCGAAGAACGGATTGGCCGAAATCGCCTCGTGGAGATCGACACTGAACACCACGGTTTCGTTGTAGCGGCAGACAAACTTGTTGATGATCTTGCGCGGGATCACGTTGCCTTGATCATCATGGCGTAGCCCTGTTTCCATCTCATGGCTGATGATGGTCTTGACCTGAAAAATCTCTCCCTTCGCCGCGGCGCTCGGCACGATCACGCGGGGTGTCGGGGTGGTCACTGTCTCTCTCCGATCTCAGGCACAGCCATCCGTGGCGACACGGACCCACGTCGTGGTCATCAGCAAGACGCCGTCATTCATTTCAGCGACAGCGACGACGTGTTGCGGTTTGGCAAGCCGGATGCGTGTCGACACGCGAGGTAGACTGCGTTGCGGGACGAAATGGAAACTGGCGACTTCGATAAGCGGGTTCCGCGGCGCGAACACGCGCATCTGCCTCACATGGTCGGCCTCGGTCATGGGGCTGTCGATGTCGAGACTCATGGGCACGGTGTAGCCGGTCGGGAAGTCCGCCGGCATAATCAAATGAAGGCGATCTGACATCGTGGCCTTCCGTCCGATGAGTTGCTCGACGAGATCCAACGCTTCATCGTTCGCACGCGCGCTCGGCGGCGAGAAGAGCGCGACTCCGGCAAATCCCGCACTCCCGGCGATCAAAACATCGCGGCGCGTCAAGCTCATCGTCCCGGTCTCCAAACCTGCCACCTCTAGGCCACTCCAAGAACACATCGGCGGCGGGGCGGCGCACTCGGACACATCAGTGCGGCAGCTTCTACCAAATTTAGCACCGACACCCGCTGGGAGCAATCTCGCGGAAGTGCCCATGGACGCCCTTGAAACCAATGCATTCTGTTCAACAACGATATTCAACTTGCACGATGGAGTTTGCGGCGGGCCGAAAACCAATAGAAGCGTTGGAAGTTGCTGCTCGACCGCTTCCGGCGAGAGATATCTGGTCGCCATCGGCCTGCTTGGCACAAATGGATAGCCTCGGTACGCCGTCGGAACCGTCAATGCGAGCGAGTTCCTGATTGCCCTTTCGGTCTCGTTGAGATTCCTCGCCAGGATTCTTACCGGCCGTTGGGAGCACGCCAGCGGATTCCGCGACTACCTAACTTCAGCTGCCGGCCTGATTGCTGGAGGCGTTTTTTGCGGCACCGCTGTCGGGATAGATGGTCAAGGCATCGCGGGAAAGGACGCTCTTGCGGGTTGTCGGATCTCTGATCACACTCTTGGCGGGCTATCAGATGCTCGAATTAACTGGAGCGCTCGAACCGCGCCAGCGCAATGTCTGATTTACGAGCATGCGCGACATTCATGATAAGGCTGAAAAAGGACGGGTTAGGGTCATTTCCGGATGTTGACGCCCCCTACGAACATGTAGGCGTTGAAGCGGAATGGTATTAGTCTGCGCGGTCTGGGGCTTCAGGGACGCGGCAAACGCATGGATTTCAGTACTTTCTCAGGCCAAGGCTATTTCCTCATCGGCGGCCTCATCCTGGTCGGTGCCGGGCTTCTGATCCTTTCGCTGATCGTCAATGCTCGTGTGGCACACAATGTGCGCCACGACATACGCCATCGTGAAAAGCTGCTGGAATATTATCGCAACATCTTTTCCCAGCTCGGGGTGATCCTGATCGGAATTGGCGTTTCCCTGTTCATCTTCTTTTTTCAGCAGAATTATCAGGACCAGCGCAAACGCGAAACGGAGCTGCAGCTGGCTCTCGCCAAACTGGCCGCACGCATTGCTCGCGGCGCCGCCGTCGTCGAATACCTTGGCGAATTCGATGCGCTGCTGGATGATGGCGGGCCTTACATCAGCCCGGAGCTCGGTGGAACGAATGCCGCGATCAGCGCGCACGGGGCGGAACTCGGCAAGCAGGTCGCCCAGATCCTTCTGGTTGAGCGCGACGTTGAGGTTCAAGCCTTCGATATCCTGAACCTATCGCGCGATTTCGAGGCATCGTTCGTCGTCAACGAACTCGATCCCGCGCTGTGGTTCAACATCGTCCGGGATGAGAGCGAGATCAAATATGCCACCACTCAGCTCGCCCTCGACTACAAGGACCTGCAGGATGCGATCGGCGGAGACTCGATCGCGGTTGCGATCGCAAATCCTGAAAAGCAGCGAAAGATCAAGCAGGAGGTGCTCGACATCTTTTATGATGCCGACCTCTTGCGCCAGCGCAGCCGGAGACTTCTCGGCCGTGCGTGCTGGCTTTTCAGCAAGGGGCGCAGCTTCGTCAATCTTGGACCGGTCAACGAGATCGAAGCCGATGCCAGGTCGCACCAGGAATGGATCGATCGGTCGAAACGCTTCCTGACGCAGTTGAAGTCGGGAAGCGGCGATTGCTTCAAATTGCTCCAGTTCGGCCCGGCGCCCTGAGTTGAGAACGCGCCGGCAAAAGGCCCGCCGCCCTGCGGCTCCAGGGCTCAGACTCAGTCAGCTGGCTACCGCCGATGGCCGATATGGGGAGGAATGTTGCCATTTGTCTTGCGGCACCTGGCCTAATCGCTGCTGATGCAGAACCGGATGACCATTCCGATCCAAGGCTCTATAACAGGCCGACAGAATTGCGATGATCAAGGGGAGACGATGCGCTACATACGTCCGCTTTCAATGGAAGATGCCGTTGGCCACTTGGCCGGCTCGTCTGGCACGGCCGCCATTCTCGCCGGAGGCAGCGACCTCCTGGTGAGGATGAAAGGCGGCTTTATCGAGCCAGACCTTATCGTCGATATCAAGGCGATCGACGGACTGGGCGAGATCAGGGAAACGGCGGAGGGCTTCGGCATCGGTGCGGCGGTCTCGTGCGCCCTGATGGGCGAGAGCGCGGCCTTGAAGAGGGAATGGCCGGGCGTAGTCGAAGCGGCCAAGCTGATTGGCTCGAAACAGGTGCAGGGACGCTGCACAATCGTCGGCAATCTTTGCAACGCCTCGCCGGCCGCCGACAGCGTGCCGGCGCTGGTGGCCGCCGGCGCCAGGGCATTGATCATCGGGCCAGGAGGCAGGCGCACGGTCGCGGTAGAGGCAGTGCCGACCGGGCCTGGCAAGACGTCGCTCGCCAAGGGAGAAATCATCGAGGCGATCCTGCTCGACAGGCGCGCGCCGCGCTCCGGCGATGCCTATCTGCGTTTCATTCCACGCACGGAGATGGACATCGCCGTAGTCAGCGCCGGGGTGAACCTGACGCTCGATGAGCAAGGTGTCGTCAAAGCGGCCCGCGTGGCGCTGGGCGCCGTGGCCGCGACGGTGCTGCTGGTCGAGGAGGCCGCCGATGCCCTCATCGGCAGGAAGCTGGACGAAGCCGCGCTGGAGCGGCTCGCCAAGGTCTGCTCGGGGGCCTGCCGGCCCATCGACGACAAGCGCGGCACCATCGAATTCAGAAGGAAAGTTGCGGGTGTGCTGGCCAGGCGGGCCGCCATGACCGCCTATGCACGTGCAGGAGGCAAATGATGGCCGGTGTAGCAGTCTCAACGACAATCAACGGCGACAATTTCGAGTACCTTTGCCAACCGGACGAGACGCTGCTCGATGTGCTGCGCGACCGCCTCGGGCTGACCGGCGCCAAGGAAGGCTGCGGCACCGGCGACTGCGGCGCCTGCAGCATCATCCTCGACGACCGGCTGGTGTGTTCGTGCCTGGTGCTTGGCGCGGAGGCTGAAGGCCGGCGCGTCGAGACCGTCGAAGGCATGGCGCATGGCGACACGCTGCATCCGCTGCAGCAGAAGTTCCTTGAGCACGCAGCACTGCAATGCGGCATCTGCACGCCGGGCTTCCTGATCGCCGCGAAGGACCTTTTGGCCAAGAACCCCGACCCGACCGAGGAGGAAATCCGCTTCGGCCTCGCCGGGAACCTCTGCCGCTGCACCGGCTATGACAAGATCGTGCGCGCCGTCCAGGACGCGGCAAGCGTGATGAAGGGAGCATGACGATGAATTTCGATCCACGTTTCGCGGGGCGCAATTTCACCTCGGTCGGCACCCGCCCCATCCGTCCCGACGGCGTCGACAAGGTGACGGGCCGCGCGCGCTACGGCGCGGACTTCAACATGACCGGCCAGCTGGTCGGGCGTGTTCTGAGAAGCCCGCACGCCCACGCCACGATCAGGAAGATCGACACCTCGAAGGCGGAGAAACTCCCCGGCGTGAAGGCAGTGATCACCGCCGCCGACCTGCCCGACCTCACCGATGGCGATTCCGCCATGTACGACATCCTCGACAACTGCATGGCGCGCAAGAAAGCGCTCTATGACGGCCATGCGGTGGCTGCGGTCGCCGCGGTCGACGCCCGCACCGCTAGGCAGGCGCTGAAGTTGATCGAGGTCGACTATGAAGTGCTGCCGCATGTGACCGATGTCGACGAGGCGATGAAGCACTCGGCGCCCGTGCTCAACGACGCCATCTTCACCGAGGGCCTCGAGGAAAAGCCCGCCAAGCCGTCCAATGTCACCAAGCGCACCCAGTACGGCCATGGCGACGTTCATCAGGGTTTTGGACAGGCCGATTACGTCGTCGAACGCTCCTTCAAGACCGAGCAGACGCACCAGGGCTATATCGAGCCGCATGCCTGCGTGGCCAATGTCAGCTCGGACGGCACTGCCGACCTCTGGGTCTGCACGCAGGGCCATTTCGTCTACCGCCAGCACTGCGCCCAACTGCTTGGTATGGAAGCTTCCAAGCTTCGCGTCACCTCCTCGGAGATCGGCGGCGGTTTCGGCGGCAAGACCCATGTCTGGGCCGAGCCGGTGGCGCTGGCACTGTCGCGCAAGGCCGGCCGGCCGGTCAAGCTGGTGATGACGCGCGACGAGGTGTTCCGCGCCTCGGGGCCGACCAGCGCCACCTCGATCGAGGTCAGGATCGGCGCCCGCAAGGACGGCACGATCACCGCGGCCGAGGCGACGCTACGCTACTCCTGCGGCCCCTATGCCGGCATGTGGGCCGAGATCGGCGCCATGACCGCGTTTGCCTGCTACAGGCTCGAGAACGTCAAGACCGTCGGCTACGAAGTGCTGGTCAACCGGCCGAAGACCGCGGCCTATCGCGCGCCATCGGCGCCGATGGCGGCGTTTGCGGTGGAAAGTGCCGTCGACGAGCTGGCCAAGGAGATCGGCATGGATCCGGTCGAGTTCCGCATCAGGAACGCCGCCCAGGAAGGCACCAGATCGTCCTACGGCCCGGTATACGGCCCGATCGGCATCGGCCCGACGCTCGAGGCGGCGAAGAACCATCCGCACATGAAGGCACCGCTAGGCAAGAACCAGGGCCGCGGCATGGCTTGCGGCTTCTGGTTCAACTTCGGCGGCCAGACCTGCACCGACCTCAACATCGGCATGGACGGCTCGGTCTCGCTTGCCGTCGGCACGGTCGATGTGGGTGGTTCCCGCGCGTCGTTGTCGCTGGTGGCGGCGGAGGAACTCGGCATCGCCTACGAGCAGGTCAAGGCGGTGGTGGCTGACACCTCCAGCCTCGGCTACAACGACATGACGGACGGCAGCCGCGGCACCTTCTCCTCCTCTATGGCGACGATCTCGGCCGCCCGCAACGCCATCAAGATCCTGCGCGAGCGCGCCGCGCAGATGTGGGACATTCCCGTCGACGACGTGGTCTGGGAAAAGGGCCACGCCATCGCCAAAGGCGAGAAGTACGGCAACCTTGCGGCGCTGTCGCTGAAGGAGATCGCGGCCGCGTCCGGCAAAACGGGCGGGCCGATCGCCGGCCACAGCGAGCTCGTCGCCGACGGCGCCGGCGTCTCCTTCGCCACCCATATCTGCGATATCGAGGTCGATCCGGAGACCGGCGCCACCAGGGTCCTGCGCTACACAGTCGTGCAGGACGCCGGCAAGGCGGTGCATCCGACCTACGTCGAGGGGCAGTACCAGGGCGGTGCGGCGCAAGGCATCGGCTGGGCGCTCAACGAAGAGTACATCTACGGCAAGGACGGGCGGCTGCAGAACCCCGGCTTCCTCGACTACCGCATCCCGGTCTGCTCGGACCTGCCGATGATCGACACGCAGATCCTCGAGATCCCCAATCCCAACCATCCTTACGGGGTGCGTGGCGTCGGCGAGACCTCGATCGTGCCGCCGCTGGCGGCGATCGCCAATGCGGTGTCGAACGCCGCAGGCGTGCGGATGACGCATATCCCGATGTCGCCACCGCGCATCCTGGCGGCGATCGAGGCGGAACGGGGAGGCTGATGGTCGAAGTAACGCTCTGGGGATCGCTCGGCGCAATCGCCGGAGGCAAGAGCAAGGTCGAGATCGAGGCGAAGGATATCCGGGAGCTGTTCAGGAAGCTGGCTGAGCAGTATCCCGGCTTCGAGCCCTTGATCGATCGCGGGATTGCTGTGGCGATCGATGGGACAATTTATCGGGATACGTGGTCGAAGGAGCTGCCGCAGGGGGCGGAGATTTTCCTGCTGCCGCGGTTGGCTGGGGGGTAGGTGAGGTCGTCGGCATTGCCTAGCATCAAGGTCTCGAACATCGTGGATTGGCCGACAGCCGACCGGCAGTTTCTGGCGTCCAAAAAAGCGATAGCGGACATTCGATCCGGTAGGTCCGAGGTCCCTGACTGACCGGACCCTAAGCCGACCTTCTCACACAGAGATCGAAACGGCAGCGCTGACCACTACGTCCGCTAGTATCAACCTACAAACCGCGTCAATCTTTCAGCTCAATCTTCGGCGCACTCGCGTTTGCCAATGGTTCGGCGTAACCTCGCGTGGTTAGCCGTGTGGTCGCTCTCACGAAGGACTAGGTATGGAGCGTCGGCTCGCCGCCGTCCTAATCGCGGACGTCGTGGGCTATGGCCGCCTGAGCCAAGCCGACGAGGAAGGCACGCGTGCCCGCTTCCAAGCCGATCTGCGCGAGGTCTTCGAGCCGAGAATCGCCGCGCACCATGGCCGGCTGGTCAAGACCATGGGCGACGGGCTGCTGGTGGAGTTCCACAGCGTGGTCGATGCGGTGCGCTGCGCGGTTGAGGCACAGCGCGCCAAGTCCGAGCGCGACGTCGGCGTTGCGGCCGACCGTCGGCTTGCGTTTCGCATCGGCATCAATCTTGGCGACGTGATCGTAGAGGGCGACGACATCCACGGCGAGGGCGTGATCATTGCCGACCGATTGCAGACGATCGCCGATCCCAGCGGCGTGATGATCTCTGGCACCGCCTTCGATCAGGCCATTCACAAGGCCGATGTGGGCTTTGCCTATCTCGGTGAGCAACACGTCAAGAACATCGCCGATCCGGTGCGCGTCTATCGCGTCCTACTCGATGCTGGGGCAGCGGGAAGAGTTGTCGGCACAACGCGCAAGGCGGGCGCTCGGCTCCTGATCTTGGCAGTGGCTGGAGCGGTGTTGACCGCCGCCGTCGCGATGCTCGTGGTCTGGCAGATGTCTATGCCGCCTGAGCGGCCGTCCGTCGCCGTCCTGCCGTTTGCAAACCTGAGCGGCGACTCCGAACAGGAATACTTCGCCGACGGGATCACTGACGATCTCATCACCGACCTCGCCAAGCTGTCGGGACCGGTCGTCATCGCTCGCAATTCTGTCTTCACCTATAAGGGCCGGCCGGTCGTCGTGCAGGACATAGCGCGCGACCTCGGTGTCCGCTATGTGGTGGAAGGCAGCGTCCGGCGAAGCGGCGACCGGATCCATGTCAATGCTAAGCTCATCGATACGGCGACCGGCGACCATCTGGTGGCCGAGGAGTTCGACCGCAGCGCCTCGGATGTCTTCGCCGTGGAGGACGAAGTAGTCCGCCATATCGTCGAGGCTCTCGGGGTGCAGTCGACGGCGTCGGAGCAAGGTCAGTTGGCGCGGCCGCCGACCGCGAACCTCGAAGCCTATGACTACTATCTCCGCGGCGAGCAGGCGGAGAGAACCGGCCTGCTGCGGGAAGCGTTGCAGCTCTACGCGAAAGCGACCACGCTCGATCCCTCCTTCGCCGAGGCGCATGCGGCGGATGCGCGCACCGCGGTCTATGTCTGGCGCCTCGACTATGACAACGTTCTGCCAGGCCCCGTGGCTAGGAGACGGGCGTATGAGAAGGCCGGAAGCGCGCTGGCGCTGAACCCGGAATCCTCGCGGCCCTATGCCATCCTCGCCATTCTTCAGGTCGTGGATCGCCGATACGAGGAGGCACTCGCTTCCGCCGGGCGGGCCGTGGCGCTGGGGCCCAGCGACGCCGAGGCCCATGCGGCGCTGAGCCTCGTCCTCACTTTCGCCGGCCGCCACGCCGAGGCTGTCGCTGCAATCGAGACCGCGCAGCGGCTCAACCCCAGCCTCTCGACGAGCGAACGGCTGGTCGCGGGACTGGCGTTCCTATTGCATGGGGATTACGCCCGGGCGATTGAAACGCTGAAGCGCGCCCGCGCCGAGGCGCCGCGCCTCATCGATATTCATGCCTTACTCGCCGCAGCCTACGCTCGCGCCGGTCGTTTGAGCGAAGCCCGCGACGCGGCGGGGGAAGCCCGCCGTACCGTCCCCGTCACTTCCGTCGAGACCTGGCGCGTTCTCTATGCCCATTTTCGCAATGGTCAGGACCTCGAGCGCGTCCTCGAAGCCATGCGCGACGCCGGCCTTCCCGAATGGCCCTTCGACTTCCGCGGCGAGGATCGCGACAGGCTGAGTGGGGCGGATATCTCCCGCCTGGCCTTCGGGCGGACATGGCAGGGACAGACAGGCGCGGGCGATCCGGCTCTCCTGCAACTTGGCCGCGATGGCAAGACGGCTTTCCGGACCCCGACACAGATCGCAACCGGGACCGCCTTCGTCGATCGGGACATGCTGTGCGAGCAGAGCGAGAACGTGTTACTCGGGCGGCCCCGCTGCGGCCCGGTTTATCGGCGAACCCATGACCCGGGCAAGCCCGAATACACCTATGTCAACGCGTTCACGCTCTTCCATTTTTCGCCCGTCGAGTAGGTCCGCTGCCCGTCTCGACGTGGCACCTCGATCTGCGCATCACTGGAACCCGTCCTGCTCCAGCTGGGTCTCGATGGCGGGCCAATTCGCCTCGGCCTTTGCCAAGAGGTCGCTCGGGCGGGCCTTGAACTCGGCCATGAATTCCTTGCTGTAAGCCAGGTACAGCTTACCGCCGATGATCGCCCACGCTTCCGGATCGATATTGATCGTGGCACCATTGAAGGCCACTTCCCCGGTGCAATAGCCCCCGTATTGTGGCGCATACTTGGTAGGTTCACCGATGAAGAGCTCACGGTGCTTGCTGCTGGCGAACTGCCACGGCGTCCCCAGCCAGTCGTAGGAGAACTCCTCGGAGCCCTTCATCGCCCGGCCTTCGGTGAAGTAGGCAACCGGGTCGTAGCCCATGATCGCGACACCGCCGAAATAGCCGGTATTGACCTGGTCGGCGGCGAGGGCAGGAACGCAACTGACCATCAAGGCGATCGAGAATGTCGCTCCAAATGCTGATCCTCGAGTCGGGGGCACGCCGTACTTTTGGCTTGCTTCGCACATATTCCGTCCTCCGTTCAGTCACTCATCTCGATGCACAACGAGGCGCCTATCACCTCGGCGGGCGGGCAGGCCGCGCCGTGGCGCTTGAGCACCCGTATAATGTCTCTATGACCCTTGAAGCCGGCGCGCGTCACCGGCGTGTACCCGTGAAGACTCTCCGGCCGGCTGACATCGGCGCCGCGGGCGATCAGCAGCTCAAGCATGGCGACGCGGTTCTCTTCTACGGCGACCATCAGCGGTGTCACGCCCGCCTTGTTGGCAGCATCTTCGAGAACAGCGCCCTTGCCCAACAGCAGTTCTGCGATCCGCACGCTGCCCGAATACGCCGCCGCATGGAGCGGCGTGAAGCCCCCGGCGTTGCGCGCCATCACGTCGGCGCGTTTGCTGAGCAGCAGCTCCGCGACCGCCGGGTGATCGCTCAGCGACGCAGCGATCAGCGGCGTGGCTTGGTCGCGATCACGGCTGTCGACCTCGGCTCCGCTCGCCAGCAGGCGCTCGACTCTGGCCGTGTCGCCGGCCTTCACGGCGTCAAACAAGGACTCACCCGCGACGACACTCGCCGACGCGAGTAAGACAGCCACCACACACAGAATTCGAAACATGGCTGCGTCCTCGAAAGGCTAAATAGTTTACACCTCGGGCCTGCTTAGTGAAAGCGGCGATCGATTGGTTCTGGGTCAGCGCTCAAACATCAAAGTCCGTCGTCAGCAAGGCAGGCTGAATGACTGATATTAGGCCGTTAGCCGGCGGACTGCTTTCGGGGAGCAGGCGCTGAAAGCTGACATTCGTTCATCAGCGGCTCGAAGGTCCGCTTTTGACCCGCAGCAGACGATTTTTGCTGCCTCCCCGGTGGTGCATGGCCTCGAATGACCGGTCTACGGCAGGGAAGTTCGGGACGCTTGCGCTTCCTGCGCGAGCAGATTAGACACTGAACTATATGGTTCAGTATGTAAGTCCTCCCCTCGATCTCTCGTTCGCGGCGCTGTCCGATGCGACGCGCCGCGGGATCATCGATCAGCTTGGGCGAGGGGACGCGTCGATCACCAGTCTCGCGGATAAGTTCCAGATGACGCTGACCGGCATGAAGAAGCACGTCCAGGTTCTCGAGCAGGCGGGGCTCGTCGTCACGCAGAAGGTCGGACGGGTGAGAACCTGCAAGCTTGGGAAACGCGGCCTCAAGGCGGAGGCCGAGTGGATCGAGGCGCATCGCAAGCTCTTCGAGGCCCGCTTCGAAGCATTGGACGAAATCATCAGCGAAATGAAACAGGAGGGAACCGATGAATCAGCAAGTTAACAGTGCAGGTGGTGCGCAGAACCGCACGTCAGTCGAGCGCAGAGGGGATCGCGAACTCGTCGTAACGCGGACATTCAATGCGCCGCCGAGCACGGTTTACAGGGCGTGGAGCCAGCCCGAGCTGTTCCAGCGCTGGTGGGTGCCAAAATCGGCATCTGGCGTTTCGCTCGTATCGTGCGATATGGACGTCCGTACCGGCGGCAAATATCGGCTGGAATTCGGCGCCGGCGGTTCGGACACCATGGCCTTCTACGGCAAGTATCTCGAGGTGGTGCCGAACGAGCGCATCGTCTGGACCAACGACGAGGGCGAAGAGGGCGCGGTCACGACCGTGACCTTCGAGGACCAGGGCGGGAAGACGCTGCTGAACTTCCACGAAGTCTATCCGTCCAAGGATGCGCTTGAGGAAGCACTACA
Organism: Mesorhizobium sp. WSM4840; assembly: GCF_055811755.1. NCBI lineage: Bacteria > Pseudomonadati > Pseudomonadota > Alphaproteobacteria > Hyphomicrobiales > Phyllobacteriaceae > Mesorhizobium > Mesorhizobium sp. WSM4840. Next base: position 247,687 of record NZ_JBVVQD010000006.1, on the reverse strand, counting down.
GGGCGGGGCGGCCGCATTGCCGGAGCAGCTGGAGCAGCTCGACGAATTGCTTTCCAGCATAGGCGAGTAGCGCGGGTCGGGAAACTCGCCTCGGGGGAACGTCTGCTCTTGGGAAGTGTCTCCACCGGCCTTTCCGGCCGGAGCGAAGGCGCAAAGCGGTAATTGATGTGCCGGGCGCAGGGGTCGCCACGGTTCAATTCACAGCCGCTGATCTTGACGCCGTCCGACCTTATGCGAAGCTGATATGGTCATTCGATCTGGGGGCAGTGAATGTCGTCATCGCATTATACGCATGGATCAAGTGAAGCCGAGCAGCAACGGCTGACGGCTTTAAACAAGCGTCTTAATCAACGATGTCTCGACGCTGCACAGCTGGTTGTTGGCGAGCGGGTCGTCGATTTCGGTGCTGGGTTAGGGCAGTTTTCGAGAATGATGGCGCGGGCCACCGGTGTTCCGGTCTTGGCTTTGGAGCGAAGCCCGGAGCAGATAGCGGAGGCGCTACGACAGGCCGACGCCGATGGGGATTTGGCATTTCTGGAGATGAGGCAGGGTGACGTGCTTGCTCCACTTCTTACCGACAACGAGCTTGGACAGTTCGACGTTGCTCATGCGCGGTTCGTTCTCGAGCACCTACCTGACCCGTTGCTGCTTGTTCGCAACATGGCCGGCGCAGTGCGACCGGGCGGACGGGTGATATTGTCAGATGACGACTATGATGGGCTGCGGCTCTGGCCCGAGCCACCGGGATTTGCCTCACTATGGCATGCCTATCAGCGAACCTACGACCGACACGGCAATGATCCAATCATCGGACGTCGCCTTGTTCAATTGTTGCATCAGGCCGACTTGCGTCCACGACGTATCACATTTGTCTTTTTTGGCGGATGCGCCGGCGAGCCTGACTTTGAGGCAGTTGTCCGGAACATTGCGAGCATCATCGATGAAGCGATGGACGATATCGTCGCTATCGGATTGCCTCGCCAATCCGTCACTGCGACGCTCGACGCCCTGATTGATTGGAGCAAGGAGCCGGACTCGGCCGTCTGGTTTGGAATGTCTTGGGCTGAAGCCGTTCGACCGGTCTAGTCGATGGGCCCTTGTGGTTCGTTTTGCCGTAACCAAGAGGTAGATTTCTGAACAGCGCGTCCGCTTTCGGTTGCCTCTGCCCTCGGGCGGAACGACTGAGATGCGGCGCAAAGCGGCCGGTCATGCCCGCCTGAACTGCACTGCAGGCACACGCGATTTCCGACGCCGAACCTCACATGCCGAACGGCGCCCCCTCCCTACGCCCTCAACGTCGGCTCCGTATTCACCTCCAGCGCCTCTTCCGCCTCATCCTCCTCGCCGAGAACCTCGCCGTGCACCCCCAGCGGGCGGCCTATCCAGATCGGGTCGACCAGATGGTCGCGCTTGGGGTTAGTGGTGTTCGGGTGGATGAGGATGCTCAGGCCGCCGTGGTTCAGCATCAGCCACGGAACGAGGGTAGCGAAAGCTCCGGTGGCGAACGAGACCTGGTACATGGCCTGCTCATGCGGGCCGACCGGCTCGTCGCGCCAGTTGCCCAGGCGCACGCGGAAACGTTCGCCGATGCGAAGGCGCAGCCATTCGGCATGCTGCCGCTCGGCCGGCCCGTCATAGTAGATATGGGCGTGATAGCTGGCGATCTCTGCGAGAGGCCTTGGAGTGGCGGCGTCTTCGTTCACCTTGATGCTCCCCTTCGATGATTACCGGCAGACCCGAAGCATGGAAGGTCGACCTTGTCAGGCAGTGTTGATGCCGCCTCTTGCCGGGGGATAACTGGACAAGCGTGATTTTGACACTAGTCACCCACGCGCGCCAGCGTGCCGAGATGATTGCCGTCGAGAAACTCTATCGTCATCGCCGACGCCTTGCCGTCGGGGCCGAGCACAAAGCTTACACCGGACGGCGCGTCCGGCGTCTCGGCGTCCGGGAAGGTCAGGAACAGGTCGCCGTCGAAATGCTTCAATGAATAGGACCGGGCGCCGGCCGGCCCGACCTTGAGCACAAGAGCGTCTCCCACAGTCGACACGACCGCATCGCCGATGAAATCGTTGGAATAGCGGCCTGCATAGGCACTGGCCGGTCCGGCCGGCCTTGCCGGAGACGGTGGTGCGGCATAGGTGGCCTTGGCCCCTGCGACTGCCGGGCCGAACAGACCCGCATAGGTATCGTCCCATGCCTTGACCCAATCCTTCTCGACCGTTCCATCAAAGACGAGGTCGGCGAAGCTGTCGGATAGACCTTCCGGCACCCCTGTCGAAAAGGCGTTGGCGACGATGACGATGCCTAGCTTCTCCTCCGGGAAGAGCGTCACCAGGGTGCGGGCGCCAACGCTGAAGGCGCCGGCATGACCCCAGCTCAGGCCGTGCCGGCCGAATTCGATGTTCCAGCCGAGGCCGTAGAAGGACTCGCCGCCGGAGACGGGGTTCTTGCCGCGCTCCATCAGCGGAACATGCGTCTGGTCCAGCGCGTCGGCTTTAATGAGGGTCTCGCCGGCATAGACCCCATTGCCGAGTACGAGGCGCACCCATTGCGAGAGATCGCGTGCCGTGGAGCTGACGCCGCCTGCGGGCGCCTGCGCATCCGGATCGCGCTTTACCTTCGCTGCCCAGACGCCGTCGATCTTGACGTGGAGCGCAGCGCGATTGGCGTGCTTAACGAAGTCCGCATGACGGGAGCTGGTCGAGACCATTCCAAGCGGACGGTAGAGCATCTCCTCGGCGACCTCCTCCCAGGACTTGCCTGTCGGCTTCGCGGCCGCGACGGCACCTTCGGTCAGTCCGAAATTGCTGTAGGAGTAGCCGGCACGAAAGCTCGACGATGGCGACACGAACCGCAGACGACGCAGGATCTCCGCACGATCGTAGCCAATGTCCTCGAGGTCGTCTCCGGCCGTGCCGGGAAGTCCACTGCGGTGCGAAAACAGGTCGCGGACCGTGAGTTCGCTGGTCGGATAGGGCTCGGACAGCCGGAAGGCCGGATCGAGATCGACGATTTTCGCATCCCAGGAAACGATGCGCTCGCTGACCAGCGCCGCCACGATCGTTGCGGAGACCGGCTTGGAGAGGGAGGCGATCTGGAACACCGTGTCCGCGTCGACGGCCTCCGGCTTGCCCGCCTCGCGATGCCCGAACCCCCTGAGGAAGACCACCTTGTCGTCATGCACGACCCCGATGGCGAGACCTGGTACGGCACCGTCCTTTACCACGCCTTCGGCGAGCAGTTCGAGCTTCGACAGGGCGGCAGTGATCCGCTCGGGCGTAACAGTATCGGCCGACGCCGCATGCGGCGAAAGCACCAAGACGGCGATGAAGGCCCACATCCCCCAACGGCGGAAATTCCGACCCAGCCCCACGCTCGAGCTCCCCCTATCCCCTGCAAGCACCGGTCATACTACAGGCCGACGCAGGAAAGGCCAACCCTCGCCTGCGCGTTGGGGCGAAGTCCCCTGCCCAACTCCAAGCGGCGATCCCTGGGAACCAGCCGGTCAACGGTATCGAACTGACCATCGCTCAGCGGCGACGACCGTCGTGAAGAACCCGATCGACAGCAGCGATGAGAGCACAATAGCGGCGTAGAGCCGGTCAGACTGATAGTTGAAGGTCGCCTGGATGATCAGCGCACCGAGACCTTTGTCGGAGCCGATCCATTCGCCGACGATCGCGCCGATCACCGCGGTCGCCGAGGCGATCCGCAGCGAAGCGAAAAGCATTGGCAGCGCGCGCGGCAGGCGCAGGCGCCAGAATACTTCCCAACGCGTCGCCGACAGCACGCGAAACAGCTCGTGCTCGCTGGCGCTCGCCGATTCCAGACCCCGGATCATGTTGATGAGCGTCGGGAAGAAACAGATCACTGCCGCGATCACGATCTTGGGCAGCATGCCGAGGCCGAAGATAAGGATGACGACCGGGGCCAGCGCAAGAACCGGGATCGTATTGAAGAACAGCACGACCGGAAAATAGGCAGCCTGAAGCGTACGGCTGTGCACGAAAACGACCGCCAGCATCACTGCGGCGAGGTTGCCGAGCACGAAGCCGAAGAGCGCCTCGATGGCGGTCGGCCAGAGGTTCGACAGGAGAAGCGACCCGTTCCTGGCAAACACGCCCGCTATCGCAGTCGGCGTCGGAACAATGTAGGCGGGCACGCCGGCGAGCGGCAGCAGGACCTGCCATGCGAGAATGAGCGAGCCGGCGCCGATGATCGGCAGCACGGTCTGTGCGAACGGCGAAAGCGCGCCCTGGTTCACGAGGCCGCTCCAAGGGCCGAGCGCATCCTGGCCATTGCCGCGACGATCGCCGGATCCTCGCGCGAGCATCTGTTGTCCAGCCCCTTGAGCGGACGCAGATCGTGGTCGGCGACGATCCGGCCTGGATGTGCGGCAAGCACGATCACGCGCTGCCCGAGATAGACCGCTTCGGCAATGGAATGCGTGACGAAGAGCACGGTCGTTCCGGTCCGCCGCCAAAGGTTCAGCAGTTCGTCGTTGAGGCGATCGCGGGTGATCTCGTCAAGCGCCCCAAACGGCTCGTCCATCAGCAGCAGACGTGGCTCGCCAAGGAGTGCCCGGGCGATCGCCAGCCTTTGGCGTTGTCCGCCGGAAAGCTGATGCGGCAAGCGCTCACTGAGCGCCGACAGGCCGACGAGCTCGAGCAGCTCGTCGGCCCGGTCGTCTATCATGCGCGACAGGCTGCGGCGGCCCACCTGGATCGGCAGCCGCACATTCTCGCGTGCCGTGCGCCACGGCAAAAGGGTCGAGTCCTGGAAGACGAAGCCCACACCGCGGCCGGAGCGCACCGCTGACGGCGTTTCGCCCATCACGCGTATCGTGCCCGCGAGTGGCGCCAAAAGGTCGGCGACAACCCGCAGAAACGTCGACTTTCCGCACCCCGAAGGCCCGAGGATCGACAGAAACGTCCCGGCCTCGACTGTCAGTTCGAGACCGGAGATCACCGTCACGGGCGAGTGCCGGCCGGGATAGCCGACGTCGAGCCTAGAGGTTTCGATGGCCGGCGCGGCCATCAAGAGGCAGGTGCGCCGAGCTTCGGCCGTTCAGCCGCACTGAGTTCGAGAATCTCAGTCGTATAGACGTCCTCGGCCTTCGGCCTGCCGTTTGGATACTGGCCAATCTGGTCAAGCAGCGCGATCTGGCTCTCGATCGAGGCAGGATCGAACGTGCCCCATCCATCCTTTTTCGTGTTGTCGTCGAACGACAGTTTCAGCACCAGGGGGATCGTCTTCTTTTCCCAGCCTGCGTCGATCTCGGGATAGGCCGCGACGAGCTTGTCGACCGCCTGCTCGGGATTGGCGTGGACCCACCCCCACCCCCTGGCGACCGCACCGATGAATTTTGCCAGGGTCTCGGAATCGGATTCGATGGCGCTGTCGGTCGCGAAGTAAACGTCGGCATAGGACGCCAAGCCCAGCTCCGACAACAGCAGATCGATGCGATCATCGCCGACGACGCTGAGCGCCTGCGTGTTGGTGATCCAGCCGCCGATCGCATCCACGTCGCCACGAACCAGCGGCGCCTTGTCGAACCCGACATTGACGATGGTGACTTCGGAAGGGTCGATCTTGTTCTTCGCGAGCATCGCGTCGATGGCGAAGCGCGCGGTCGGCTGCGTGCCGATCCGCATGCCCTTCAGGTCCGCTGGCGACCGGATCGGCTTCGCCGGTTTCGAGGTCAGCGCATAGGGTCCGGTGCGATAGCCGCAGGCGATGATCTTCACCGGGACGCCGCTCGCCCGCGCGGCATAGAGTTGAGGCGATTCCGAGAATTGGCCGAGCTGGGCGGCACCAGACACAACCGGCGGCACGGTGGCGGCGTTCGGTCCGCCGGGGCTGAACTCGACTTCGAGCCCGGCTTCTTTGAAGTAGCCATTGGCGACGGCTGCCACATCGCCGATCTGGCCGTTCGACATCAGCCAGTCATACTGGACGACGAGCCTGGCGGCTGCCGAGGCGCTGGCGCCAAACAGCTGAAGTCCTGGCCCGAAAGCCGCCAGGCCGGCGGCGCCGGTCTTCAGGATCGATCTGCGATTCCATTGCGATGTGTTCCCACTCATCTTCTTGCTCCTTTGTTGGACGGTTTGCATGCGGCGCGGCCCTTCTTGCGAGGCCGTCGCGATCCAATCACACTTGCGTGTCGTGATAGTCGCCCGGCCCGGCGCCGGTCCAGGCGTAGAGCTCCCACAGCGTCCCGTCCGGGTCGTGGAAGTAGGCGCAGCGCGCGTTCCAGACATAGTCGCCGGGCGGCCCGACGAACGGCACGCCCTTGTCCGACAGCTCGGCGTAGAGCCGGTCGACCTCGCCGGCGCTTTCGAGTTCCATCGCAACGCACGCCTTGTGCGCCTGCTTCGGAGAACGGACATTCGAGACGCCGCAGTGGCGATTGATGTGATCCAGTTCCCATGCGGCGAGCGTCACACGCTCGGAATGAAAATCGACAAAGCCCTCGGCGCGGCGTCTGATCCGGTAGCCGAGTTTCTGCGTGTAGAAGTCGATGGTGCGGTCGATATCCTCGACGAGAAGGCAGATATCGGTGATTGCCTTGGTCTGCCCGAGCGACATGGTCATTTGCCTCGATTGATCTTCGCGGTGAGTTCGACGCCTACCCGCGATGCCGCGCCATCGATGTGCCGGCGCATCGCCTCGCCGGCAGCCTGCGGATCATGCGCGGCGAGCGCGTCGTAGATTCGCACGTGTTCGGCGACGTTGACCTCGACCAGGTCGTGGAGCGGATTGGTCAGGCGGGCATAGTGGATCGACTGGCGGATCTGCTCGCATACGAACGAAATGAACGTGTAGATGTAGCTATTGCCCGTGGCCCGGGCGATCGCCCGATGGAAAAGCAGATCGGCCTCGATGCTGCCATCCTCCCAGCGCTCTTCGCCGCCCATGCGGTCCAGCGCAGCCTTGATCGCGTCAAGATCATCGGATGTACAGCGCGCCGCGGCCAGCGTGGCGGATTCGGTCTCCAGGATGCTGCGCAGCTCGAAGAGCTGCTCCATGTTGCGCTGGTCTTTCAGTGCTTCACGGTCGATCCGGATGGCTGTCCGCTGTTCCGGCGCCATGACGAATGCGCCCACCCCCTGACGCGCCTCGATCATGCCATCGGCGCGAAGCTGCGCAATCGCTTCCCTGACAACATTGCGGCTGACGCCGAACTTGTCGGCGAGCTGGCTTTCGGTGGGAAGCCGGGCTCCTGGGATGATGTCGCCGCCCTCGATCTCGCGGCTCAGATGCGAAGCGACGCGATGCGGAAGCGCCTCCACGCTGCCGATGATGGACGAACGCTGCTTCATGCGGCTTCCCCTACAAATCGCCCGGACCAGGCATGAGACACGCGGGATTGAACAGGCCTGCCGGATCGAAGGCTGCCTTGATCGCGGTATGAAGCTGCCGTTCGCGTTGCGACAGGCCGGCCCAGAACACCTGACTGCGGCTGCGACCGACGCCATGCTCGGCACTGAACGAGCCGCCGAGCGCGAGAGGGAAGGTCATGTCGGATGCTTCAGCGGCGTCCTTGACGTCCTGCAGCACGGCACCGGCGTCAGCTTGCAGCGTGAAGTCGAGCCGATCGACGGAGCGTATCCGATTGAGACGCTCAAGCGACAGCACGGCGAACTCCGAATTGTCTGGAATCGCGCCGCCGGCAAGTCCGGTATTGCCGCCTTGCACGACGATCGCGACACCGCTCTGCGAGCACCATCTCACAAACGCCTGGACGTCTTCCACGGATCCTGGACGCACGATGAAGCGGGCACTGCCGCGCCTGTCGCGGCCCCAATCGAGGAGGTGCGCTCTGCCAGTGGCGACCGTCCGTCTATCAGCGCATCACCCGCCAGCTGCGCAGGCAGCTCAGCAATTGCGCCGGAAGCTTCGCGTTGAAGAGATGGATGAACCGTAGTCATGGGTCCGATCATACGGTCATCCTACAACTTGGCAAGTCGCATTCTCTCGGTTGCCGTCTTCACTTCGGCGCCGAACTCCGCGGCCCACCCCGCAATCCACGCCCGCGCCTGAACTGTTCGCCCTCGAAAAATGCTATTTTTTACAACCGGCCGGGGCCAATGCCTTAACGTGCTGCCTGGAACTGTTCTTTGTCGGCCTGAAAATGTTTCAGATCCTTCGCAGTTTCTCGCTTGGCCAGGTCGGCCAGCGGCCGTTCGAAATGGGCTGCAAGACGATGATAGCGCTGAAGGACATGAAGGACGGCAAGGCCTCCGCCGGCCGACCCGACCTACACCGGGCTTGACATTTGCACTCCGGAGACAGCGGATACCTGCATCGCCAAATAGCACTATTGGGCGGGAGGAAACTCCCGCCCTTTTCCTAGGGGATATCAATGTCGGAATTGTTCTCGCTTAACGGCCGTGTCGCGTTGGTCACGGGTGCTTCGCGTGGTCTCGGCTTCGCCATGGCCAAGGCACTTGTGGAAAACGGCGCGACAGTGATCGTCAATGCCCGCGATCCGGCCGCCCTCGCCGCGGCGGCCGAAAGGATCGGTGCCGAAGCCCTGCCGTTCGATGTCACCGACGCGGCGATCTCAAGGGCGTCGCTGGAAGGAATCGTCGAACGCCACGGCCGCCTCGATATTCTGGTCAACAACGCCGGCATCCAGCATCGAAGTCCACTGGTCGAATGGCAGGACGAAGATTTCAACCATGTGATTGCCGTCAATCTGTCGGCCTGCTTCCGCATGATGCGCGACGCGGTGCGCCTGATGCTGCCAAACAAGTTCGGGCGCATAATAAACACCGGATCGGTTGCGGCGATACTTGGCCGTCCCACCATTCACGCCTATGTGGCGGCAAAGGCGGGGCTGCACGGGCTGACACGCTCGACCGCCGCTGAACTGGGCCGTCACGGCATCACCGTCAACGCGATCGCCCCCGGCTATTTCGCCACCGAGCTCAATACCGCACTTATGAGCGACGAGGCCTTCACCAAATGGGTCGAGACACGAACCCCGGCGGGCCGCTGGGCCCAGCCTGAGGAGCTCGGCGGAGCCGTGGTGTTTCTTGCCTCCGACGCTGCCGCCTACGTCAACGGACATGTACTGGCCGTTGACGGTGGGCTATCGGTTTCCCTCTGACCGGCAACGTGCCTTTCAGGAATAGATTTCAGCCGGGCAGCGCTGCGAGATCTGCGAAGACCGGCTGAGTTAGCCAATCCCATAGACCAGGCTCACGCGCCCGTCGGGAAGCTGCTGAACCTTCCGCAGTTCGAGCCCGCGACGATTTTGCGTTGCTCCAAACAGCGCCTTCCCTTCCCCGACGAGCAGCGGATAGACGATCAGCCGCAGTTCATCCACCAGCCCGGCATCGATAAGGCTCGCGGTCATTCGAGCACCGCCCATGAGATAGATATCCTTGCCCGGCTGCTGCTTGAGGGCAGCGATGTCTTCGAGGCTCCGCACGAAGCGGGTCTTTGGCCAGGCCGCCGAAATCATTGTGTTCGAAAGCACATAATGCGCGGTCTGTTCGGCAAAGCGGGCCCATTCGAGCTCCGCCGGCGTCGGTAATTTGCCGGTCATCGGCAGCGGCTTGTCCGGCTCATTCTGGATCGCGCTCCAGTAGCGCTCGTAGCCGACGTACATGACGCTCCCGAGCAGGCAGGCATCGATCTGCGGCGTCAGCCCATACTCCTCCGACCACGCGTCGACCCAATCGGCGTAACCCTCGGGTCCCTCCATCTTGCCGTCGACGGAAACCTTCATTCCGGTGATCAATTTGCGCATGACTTCCTCCATCGGGCTTGCGAAATGCAAGCACGTTTCATCGTCGGTTCGTTGCTGGTGTGCGAGCCTCCAAGGGCCGATGCCGGTGGAGGCTGGGCGGTGACTTCAGGGGTTGGCCGACGCGTTCGTGTCAGGCCGGCAGGCGGCGGTCGTATTCTTCCCGCAGGCGGCTCCAGCCGTTCCAGAAAGAGGTCGGGGTCTTGCCCGCGAGGCGGGCAGCGAGCATGTCGAGGTGCATGTGCCAGCCGGCGGTGACGTTGAGCTGAATTGCGCGCTCCGGCAGCCGGCGATGGATGACGGTGAGCAGCACATCGTTGCCCTTCGGCTCCAGCAAGAAGGAAACGCCGCCGGTGTTTCCCCAGGTGATGGCAAGCTTGTAAGGCGGATCGAGCTCGGTGATCCGGCCCTCCATCCGATGCTCTTCGGGGAAGCCCGCAGGGCGCTGGCCGGGCGGATCGGTCAGCTCGTCGTTACGCCAAACGAATTCGAACGACGTGCCGGCCTTCATTTCCATCTGCCCCGCGGCCATCCACTGCCGACGCAGGTCACTCTCGGTGAGATAGGCCCAGACCCGCTCGATAGGGCCAGGCAAAAGCCGCTGGATGGTGAATGTCGCCGGCTCGGTCAGCTCGCCATAGGCTTCGATGGTTTTCATCTGGTTCATTGGTCGTTTCCTTCTTTTGAAGTGGGCGATTTCCTGGAATCATCCTGGGCTTTGCGTGCGTCCTCCTCGCGAAGGAGACGTTCGAGAACATCGAGACGGTTGGTCCACAAGCGCTCGTAGAAGCCAAGCCATTGGTGGGCGCTGGCCAGCGGTCCGGGTTCGAGGCGGCAAAGATGCGTGCGGCCCCTCACCTCGCGACGAATAAGCCCGGCATTCTCCAGCGCCTTTATGTGCTTGGAGGCGGCGGCCAGCGACATGTCGAACGGTTCCGCCAGCTGGCTTACCGTTCGCTCGCCGCCGGCGAGGTCGCGAAGCATCCTCCGGCGAGTGGCGTCGCCAAGCGCGTGAAAAACCGCGTCGATCTGGGATGTCTCTAATTCAACCATGGAGTTGAATATAGAGGCGCGTTTTCGGATTGTCAACCGTTTGGTTGAATGATTGTGGGAAAACCCCTGCTACGCCAGATTCAGCAAAATTTCAGAAATCTTCCGGTACGCACCCGTTCTTTGGCTTCATTGTTCTCAAGAAAGAAAGAACCGGATGAGGTCGACCATGTCACTGAATGAGAACACGCGCCAAGCCGCCCGGCAGGAACTCCTCGAATATGTATCTTGCGTTATGGCTGCGTCGCCTTGTGCGCCCATGCCTGGAACGATGTTCGAAATGCTCGAGATCATCGCCATGGACAGGCGGATGGCTTCCAGCCAAAGTGAAGGCGAATCAAATTCCTTTGGTCCCTTGACGTCTGAGCGGATTGAGACCCCAATCAGGCAGCGTCTAGTCAGGCTGATCAGGTCGGCATTCGATGTCGCAAGAAAATCCAGAGCCCGTTCTGGCACTTGGCAGGTGCGAGCTTGATCTGGCGCGCGGCCTCCTTCTCCGCGACGGGAAACCTGTTGCTCTCCGCTCCAAGGCGTTTGATCTGTTAACCTATCTCAGCAGGAATGTTGGACGTGTCGCGACCAAGTCAGAACTGATGTCAGCGGTGTGGCCTGATGTCTTCGTGACCGAGGACTCACTGACGCAAGCCGTCAGGGAGTTGCGAAAGGCGCTGCAGGACGAAAGCCAAACCATTGTCCGCACGGTCGCTAAGCGCGGCTACGTCCTCTCTCTTCTCGATGCGCCAAAGCCAGAGCGCTCTGGACAGCCAAGCGTTGCGGTACTGCGCTTCAGCAATGAAGGTGCGCCGGAAGACACCCCTCTGGTTGACGGCTTCGCCGAGGACATTGTCAATGCGTTGGCTCGCTTTGGAACGGTGGTTGTGCTGGCGCGCAATTCCGGATTTGCATTTGTCTCGGATTCCGCTTCCGATTGGCGTGCCATTGGCGACAGCCTTGGCGCAACCTATTTGGTCCGTGGCAGGGCGACGACTCGCGCAGACGGCATGCGGGTCACCGTCAGCCTCATTACCGCTTCGACGGGTGGAGTTCTCTGGAGCGATAATTTTTCTGCGTCTGGCGGCCAGATCTTCGATATGCAGGAAGAAATCGCTCGCCGTGTGGTGAACCGGCTGGTCGCTCGGCTCGACGACGCAGGGATTAAACAAGCAACCCCAAAGCCTACGGACAGCTTGGCCGCATACGAGCTTCTCCTGCGTGGACTGGCCCGGCTGCGCGGCTATGGTGATGACGACAATGAGGCTGCGCGCAGTCTTTTCCAGGCGGCGGTCGAGAAGGACCCGACCTATGCCTTGGCGCATTCCTACATCGCGCTCGCCGATCTCATTATCGGTGGCTATGCTGAGGCATCCCCAGCGTTGCTTGGTTCAGTGATCGACCGCGCAGAGTGTGCGGTAACCCTGGCGCCGGAAGAGCCACGCTGTCATCGCGTACTCGCCCAGGCTTTCCTCTCAGCCCGTCGGTTCGAAGCGGCCGAACATCACCTTCAACGCGCGCTCGACCTCAATCCATACGACGCCGATACGATTGCGCAAATGGGATACTTGCTCACGATGAGAGGCAGGCCTCTTGAAGCACTGGCGGCGCTTGACAGTGCGATACGGATCAACCCGATCCATCCTGATTGGTACCACTATGATCGCTCTATCGCGCTTTACTCTTCAGGAGACTACAAGGCCGCGCTCCGTAGCATGTCGAAGCTCCCATTGAAGACACCCTGGCGGCTGACAAGGCTCGCGGCGTGCCATGCGCAACTTGGCGATCTCAAGGGAGCCCAGAGCATTATCGCAGAGGTCAAGCGGATAGCGCCTGACTATTCGCCACTGGAGTTTGCGCAAACCCGGATAGCGTTCGAACATGCGAGCGATATTGAACACTTCACTGCCGGCGTCGCCAAAGCACTTGCAGCATATGAGGCCGGCCCGGTCGGCGCCCTGCCCGGACATCGTGAGTAGCAGCGCGCTTATCGCGAAGGGCTGACGAGCCTTCCGGATTGGAGGATTACCTGTTTCTTCGCCCGGTAACCACAAATGGCAACTGGAACCGGACGCGAGACCTTCACTTGCCTTCGAAGAAATTATGGATCGCGGCTTCCAGCTTTTCGATAAGGTGATGGTTATGGCTGCTGCCAGCCCAGATCAGGGCGTTCAGTCTCATATCCTTGTTGAGAAAGTTCATTTTCCGAGAATCAAGCAGGTATCCCGCGACCTCATAGTGCCGTCCCTTGATAGCCTCGATAAGGGCGTTGTTTCGTCCGGTCTTGTCACTCAGATTCACGTCGGCGCCATTCTCGACAAGCAACTTGACGACATCAAGATGCCCGTTCTTTGCCGCTTCGATCAGTGCCGTTCTGCCGTAGTAGTCGGCTCGTGCATTGATCTCTATTTCGGGGTGTTTCACGAGGGCTAAAACAGAGGCGAAGTGGCCCTTGGCCGAAGCAAGGCTCAAAGGCGTGCTCTTCCATTTGTTTCTGGAATTCACATCGATCGCCGGGTGTTCGATCAACGCCTCGACCGCCGCGGTGCGGGCATTGAGGGCTGCAAGATGAAGGGCTGACCAGCCGCCGTCGTCCGCCTCGTTGATATTGGCGCCGGCCGCCAATTCCGCTCGAACGGCCTCCGCATCGCCGCTTTCTGCCGCGAGCAGCAGATTCGACCAGCCTCTCGCCTCTTCGGCTTCCAAGCTCTCAGTCAATGCAGTCGCCTCCCCAAATGCTCCCCGCAGGATACCATTGTTCCGGTTCGGCCGACATCCACCGAATGACCGGCTTCCATCGAAAAGCCTTTCTCATTCGACAGCCCTAAGCACCCGAACGGTGGATATACCACCAGGTTCGACATTTGGCGGATCGTGGACGAGCACTGCGACCCGGCATTGCTAAACGAGGCTCCCGGCCTGCAGTAGCTGCCGGCACTCGTCAAAGCTGCTATCGGATCCAAAGCCGCTATCGGAACGGTGAGAAGCAAGATGCGAATTGGACGTCGGCGATTTCTTATCCTGTCGCTCGGAGCGGCTGCTTTCGGCAAGGCACAAGCCTCCGAGCCACTCTGGGCAGCCCTGCGATCCGGAGAAGCCATTGCCTTGCTGCGCCATGCCGCGGCCCCAGGCTCCGGCGATCCGCCTGGCTTCAGGCTCGGTGAGTGCAGCACCCAGCGGAATCTGTCGGAAGAAGGTCGTGCGCAGTCCCGCGCGATCGGCGACCTGTTCCGTGCGAATGGCATCTCGTCGGCCGCCGTCTATTCGAGCCAGTGGTGTCGTTGCCTCGACACCGCTCGCCTGCTCGGGATCGGCGAAGTTGTGCCTCTTGAGCTGCTTAATTCATTCTTTGGCGACAGTTCGGCCGCAGAGCAGCGCACCGCCGCTCTTTTGGCATGGCTTCGCGGGCAACGTTTCGGCGGACCAGCCGTGCTTGTCACGCATCAGGTCAACATCACCGGCTTGACCGGCGAGGTGCCGGATAGCGGCGAAATGATCATCGCCCGTATTCATCAGGCTGATCCCGTGCAGGTCATCGGGCAGGTTGCCACGCCGGCTTGAGCATCATGGCCTTCGACCCCATCTCGTGCAGCATCGCTTCAGTCGTGGAACAACGACGTGCGAGGAGAGATCAAAGGGAGTGATGGCATGGCTATCGATTTCAACCACACAATACTGCCGGCCCGCAACAGCGAGGCGTCGGCAAAGTTCCTGGCGGAAATGCTTGGCCTTCCAGCCCCGAGGCGCTGGGGGCCTTTCCAGATGGTCACGACCGAAAACGGTGCCAACCTCGACTACATGGATACCGGCGGCGAAATCAGGCCGCAGCATTACGCCTTCCTGGTCAGCGAAGCCGAGTTCGACGAGATCTTCGGTAGGATTCGTGAACGGGATCTCCCGTACTGGGCTGACCCTGGCCGGACGCAGCTGGGCGAGATCAATCACCACGACGGCGGCCGCGGCGTTTATTTCGAGGACCCGAACGGTCATCTTCTCGAAATCATTACCCGTCAATACGGCAGCGGCGGATGGAACCCGTGACCGCTCGGCGACGTAGCCAGGCGGCGGACGCTCTGCGAACTGGTCTCATGGCGGAACCTGAACGGTGATCTTGATCGATGAATAATAGCGGCGACATTCGCAAATAACGAAGTACCTCCGAGGCCGACCGTGCTTGGCATTCTTGCAAACCGCACCTATCGCCTCTCTTCGCGGCTATCTTCTCAGCATCGGACCGGGTGAAAAAGCTCTTCAGGAAAGTCTCGTGATCGACATCGGTCACGGCGACGGTGCATGTCTACACCGCCTTATCGTCCAACCTGGCTTTTGTTACCCCGATGATGGCCCCCTTCGACATGGTATCGTCCGCCGCTTTGCCGCCGCGATCGATCCCTCCTGGCTAAACGCTCCAAACCGACAAGGCTGCATTACCGCTCCTCTGGGGGCTTCAAGTGCCGGAACTGCATCAGCAGCAGCAGGTCATAAATGATCTTCAATGCACCGCAGATGAGGAGGGGCCAAGCTCGGAAAGAGGCAGCAAGCAGAGCGCCCGCCAGCGCCGGACTGGCTGCCGCGGCCAGACTGCGCGGGACAGAAGTGAAGCTCGCGGCCGCCGCCCGCTCCGCTTCCGTGACAACGGCCATGACGTAAGATGAGCGCGTCGGGACGTCCATCTGCGAAAGCGCAGCGCGGACCAGCAGCAGGGCCAGTGTCAGAGGTAGCGTCGGCGCAAGCGCCGCCAGCATCAGGGCGATGCTGGACGGAATGTGTGTGAACACCATCGTGTTGATGAGTCCGATATGCCGGGACAGCCAAGCTGCAACGGGGAATGAGAACGCCGAAAGCACGCCGGACCAGAAGAAGAAAAATCCCGCTTCCGAAAGCGACAGGTCGAATTTTTCGAAAAGCCATAGGGCAAGCAGCGACTGGACGACAAAGCCGCCGGCGAAAGCATCAAGGCTAAAAAGGGCCGCAAGCTTGAGAACGATATTGCGCGAGGGGCCGAGCGCGGACGCGGTACCTGTGTCCGACGTGGGACGGCGCTGCGGGATCCGCGCGTAGAAGAGGCCGCCGAGCAGGCCGAGCAACGCGTAGAGCACGAACATGGCCTTGATGCCGGTGAGTTGGTCGAGGCCGGATGGAGCAACAAGATCAGGGGTCGCCGAAGCGAGTGCGCCAACGGCGCCTGCAAGCGCGCCCACCAAGCTGTAACGCGCGAACATCTTGGTCCGGGCGGCATCAGTGACTTCGCGCGTGAGCACGGCATGCTCTAATGGCACGAACACGCTGACGCTGCCGGCCGACGGGTTGATGGTGCCTGCGAACGCGATCACCAAAAGCAGCGCGTAGTCATGAACCAGGGCAAAGGCCACACCCGTGGCGACCATCAGACTGGTGGCGGCAAGCAGGAGACGGCGGTGATCGTGTCGGGCACCAAGGACTCCGACGGCGATGGTCAAGAGCGCTGAACCGAGCAGCGATGCGGTCGCGATGATGCCGACCTGCAGAGGCGTGAAGCCCAATGCGAGCAGGTAGACCGGCAACAGAACGGCCACGAAGCCATCGCCCATATCGCGCAGGGCTCGGGCCGCAAAAAGAAAGGTCGTCGGGTGGATCCGCTGCACTGGCCAAGCCTACTCTCATGACCTGCGTCGGCGTCACCGCGCTCGGCAGCGACGCTCGGCAAGGCGGAAAGATCATGACGGAGTCGCGTTGGATATTCCAGCGAGGCGAGTATCGGTTTTGTTGGACTGGAACAGAGAGAACCTGTTCCGGGTAGATGGACGGGTGTTTCAGGTACGGATGGATGGATGAAGGAACTTGTTAGGGCCCGTGAGCTCGCGCGGTCACTTCATCGAACGGCCGATGCCGAGCGCGTCCGTTTCGCGTGGGCACCTTCTCGCTCGCTCCACGCCTGCGAAATCCGCAGCGAAAATGGTATCGGACCGATTGGTGCTCCAATATGGACTTGTAGAGTTGTTGTCTTCGAGCGTTCCGTGAGAAATGGCATCCAGGCAATGACAGACCGCCAGAGGGGGGAATAAATGCGTCGCATCGCTCGGACCTCGCTTGCCATCATCCTTTCGCTAGCCGTCGCAATCCTGACTGCCTGGGCCGGGCTTGCCATGTGGTATCGTCTGCCTGCGGCTGAGCTTGGACGGGCTCTGGCCGGCGTTCTTTTCATCTTGTTCGGCCTCGCCACCGTCATCGCGCTGTTCAGCCGGTTTCGCATCAGGGCGTTCGTCCTGTTTGCAGCGGCGTTTGCTGTGGTTCTGGTTTGGTGGAGCACCATCAGGCCTTTCGATCACGCGGACTGGGCGCCCGACGTCGCCCGTCAGGTGACCGGCACCCGCGACGGGAACCTGTTGACGCTGACGGATGTGCGCGACTTCGAATGGCGTAGCGCTACTGATTTCACCGAACGCTGGACAATGCGGACATACGACCTCTCCAACCTTCAGACGGTCGACCTCTTCATGTCTTATTGGTCCGGGACCAAAATCGCCCATGTCATCATAAGCTTCGGCTTTGCAGGAGGTGACTATCTTGCCTGGTCGATTGAGGTGCGGCGCCAGGGAGGCGGCAAGTTTTCACCCACGGCAGACCTGTTCAAGAGCAATCCGCTGGTCATTATTGCGGCTGATGAGCGAGACGTCGTCGGCGTCAGGTCAAACGTTCGCGGAGAAGATGTCCAAATCTATCGGCTAAAAACGTCACCGGAGGCGGCCCGGGCGCTCTTGCTGGAATACGTCTTGGACGCAAATGCACTTTCCACGACTCCGGAATTCTATAATTCCATCACGACGAACTGCACGACCACGATCGTCAAGATGATGCGAGCGGTCGGTGACGTGGTTCCCCTCGACTGGCGCCTCATCGTCAACGGCTATCTTCCCGACTATGCATATGCCCGGGGTGCACTCGACACCCGCTTGCCATTGTCAGACTTAAGAGCGTTAGCCCACATAGACGAGCGCGCACGAAAGTCAGGCCTTTCGCCAGATTTTTCGAGATTGATCCGGATTGGCGTGCCATCCCCCGGTCCAATTTATTGATTTCTGGAAACTATTTGCTGGTCGGTGCGAATCGGATCTCATCCCGACTTCACGGCGCACTTCCACTTTCTCCACCTGTCGACTCGCCTTGGCGGACGTCGTGCCTAGATAAGCACACTGCGCTGGGCGAAACGATGCAGAAGGACCTGAGCATGCCTCAACAAATTACCCTGAATAAGCCTGAACAGATCACATTGAACGACGGCTCAGCCATTCCCCAGATCGGCCTTGGCGTGTGGCAGGTCGATCCAGCCATCACGAGCCAGGTGGTGAGTTGGGGGATCGAGGCCGGCTACAGGTTGATCGACACCGCCGAAGGCTACCAGAACGAGGAAGGCGTCGGGCGAGCGATCCGCACGGCTGGCGTGCCGAGGAGCGAGTTGTTCATCACCTCGAAACTGCGCAACGGCGCGCATCAGCGTGACGCCGCCCTGCGGGCTTTCGACCAGACGATGAACAAGCTCGGCATCGAGCAGATCGACCTGTTTCTGATCCACTGGCCAGTGCCCAGCCAAGGCAAATATGTCGAGGCGTGGAAGACGCTGATCGAACTCAGGCAGTCCGGCCGGATCAAGTCGATTGGCGTTTCGAATTTCAACCAGGACCATCTGGAGCGGATCATCGGCGAGACTGGTGTCACACCCTCAGTCAACCAGATCGAACTCCATCCCCGGTTTCAACAGCGCCATACCAGAGAATTTCACAGCACGCACAACATCCGAATCGAAAGCTGGAGCCCGCTGGGCAGTGGCCGGCTGTTGAGCGACCCGACCCTCGAAAAGATCGCGGGAAAACACCGCAAATCCGTGGCGCAGGTGATCATCAGATGGCACCTCCAGGAAGGGCTGATCGTCATTCCAAAGTCGATCCACCAGGACCGCATCGCCGCAAATTTCGATGTCTTCGATTTCGAGTTGGACGCGGCAGACCTCAAGACTGTCCGAGGCATGGATTCATCAGACGGTCGCACCGGGCCGAACCCAACCAGGGCTGCGTTCCTGTTCTGACGAGCGACGGCCAGATCAGCGAAGGCGGATGGCGCAAGGGTAGCCAGCCTCGCAACGGCCGGCTGCCCGACTGCCGAAACCTGCACGCCGCGATTTTTGTCGACCAACATCAGACACCGGGTTTGCTAACGGAGAAAAGCTGCAGGCTGCCGGGCAGCCCGCTCGCTTCCAGTTCGCCATGCTCTTCGAATATCAGGCCGGAGCCGACTACGAGATCGCGCACCGTCCGCGACGCGATGATCTCACCCGGCCGCGCACGATCGAGCAGCCGCGATGACAGCTCGATCGCGATGCCGGTGAAATCATCGCCGCGCTCCTGGCATTCGCCGGTATGGACTGCCGAGCGGACATCGAGACCGGATTGCCTCAGGCGATGACGGATCGCGATCGCGCACTGGATCGATCGCGTCGGCCGTTGGAACACTGCGAAAAATCCGCTTGCGGAGCGCCTGATCTGTCTGCCTTCGGCAGCGAACAGTTCGCCGCGGATCTCTTCGGCGTATCGCTCGATCAGATCTGCACCGAGACCAGAAGGGGGGCCGGCTATCTCCAGGGACAGCACCGACACCAGAATCCCTTCGCCCGGCGCTGCCGGCAAGGCGCCGGTGACGAAGGTCTGGATCTCGTCGACGAGGCGATCGGAATTCTCGCCCCAGATTACGTGATCACGACCGGCAAGCTCGATGTATTTGGCGCCTTCGATATGCGTTGCCAGATAGCGCCCCTCTTCCGGTTTTACCCAGCGGTCGCCCGCCGTCTGCACGATCAGTGTCGGGACGTGAATGGCTGGGAGAAGGGCGCGAACATCGATTTCGGTGCCCCAGCGCCAGAGCGCGATCGCGTCGGCAGGCGAAGCCGAATTCCTGAGATACGCGGCGAACCATTCTCTCTCGAAACTGTCATTCATCAGGCTGGGCGCGGCGTTGCTCATATCCGCCGGCTCCCCCCACTGTCTCTCGACGGCGGCCAGATCGTCTTCCACCTGCTCGCTTGTCCTTGCCCACGGGTAATCCTTCGACCATCGGCCGCTGGCATAGGTTCCGTTGAGGGCGAGAGCCGCTGTCCGCGCGGGATAGATCGCCGCGAACAGCATGCACATGGGGCCGCCTTCGGAGCTGCCGAACAGAACCGTGTGCTTCGAGCCGACCGCATCCAGCACCGCCCGCATGTCTTCCATTCGCTCTTCCAGCGTCGGCAAACCAACATTGCGATCGGACAGCCCCGTGCCGCGCTTGTCCATGCGGATCAGGCGCGAGAAGGCGCCGAGGCGCTGGAGCACATGCGAAAACCGCGGCGACGACCAGGCAAGGTCGAGGTTGGAGACCCATCCAGGCACATAGATCAGGTCGACCGGTCCGTCGCCGGTCACCTGATAGGCGATGTTGATTCCCGCCGATTTGACGTAATGGGTCGCGGGTCGCATCGGCTCGGCCCGGAACGCCGGCCGCTCGCCGGTTCGGGCTGGCAAGGGTGGCGGCGTCTGGGAAGGCGACGCCGAGGCAGCTGCCCGGGAGGCAGCTTGCGGCGTCATGCGGCGCGTCCGCAGGTCTTCATAGAGATGTCGGGTTTCCGGCTCGGGCTGCAGGTTCAGTTCCCGCTGCAGCGCACCGCGGCAATTTTCATATTGCTTCAGCGCGAGATTGAGCCGGCCCTGGGCCGCATAGGCTCGCATCAGGGCGCGGTGGGTGTCCTCCCTCAGCGGTTCCATGGCGAGCAGGCGGGTTGCCGAGCGCACGCATGAGTCAAGATCGTTCGTAGTGCAGTAATGCGCGACGAGCTTGTCCAGTGCCGCGACGGCCAGCGCCCTCAGGCGCTCGCGCTCGACCCGTAGCCAATCCTCGAACGGCTCCTCCTTCAGGCCGAAGCCGTCGAGCAGGTCGCCGCGATAGACGACAAGCGCCTGTTCGAGATCTTCAGGCGCCGAGCTGGCGGCCAGCGCCTGGAACCGCGCGACATCAAAATCAAGATCGTCGAGATTGAGGGTAATGCTGTCGCCGTCGGTCAGGAACGTTCGGCCATCGGATGCGTCCATCCCTTTCCTGATGGCCGATAGGGCCTGTCGAAGGCTCATCCGGGCCTGCGCCTCACCGTTGCCGCCCCACAAAAGCGCTGCGAGCTTCTCGCGTGACTGGCAGCGCCCGGATTGCAAGGCGAGATAGGCCACCATGGCGCGCGCCTTGCGGCTGAAAACGGGGGCCGCCGCTGCGCCTCCGGCGAAGTCGAAACCGCCTAGCAGACAGAGATGAGGGTGCGCCATCGGATCCGCCACAGCCACTTTGTTTGCGATCCTTTCCTGTAGTTGCCCCTAATTCAACCGTCATCTTCACCGGCCCGGCGTTTTCACGAATCCTTCACGCTGGCTGCAACGCGCCTCTCACGGCCGCGGTGGAGATTGTCCAGACGAGCAGCCCTTATTTCAGGAGGACACTATGCTACGCCCGAGTTCGTCCGAATGGCCCATCTGGCATGATGATCCCGGACAAAATGAGCAGCCGCGCGGCGGCCCGTTACGCCACGATATTGCGCTTACGCATTATCTCGAGAAGCAGCGGGCCTGCCGGGCATCAACGGTCCGCTCGTTCGATTTCCGGACTCCCGCGATCCGCGCATGCGCGCTGATCGCGCGACTTGGGCGTGATTTTTTCCGGCGACTGCATCCATTCAAACGGCGCATCGCTATGAAAAATGAACTTAAGTTGATCGACGATATTGGCTTGAGGCTGGCGCAGATCGAAGCCGAGATAAGCAACTCGTTCTGGCGTCGGTGAGCACGACAGCGGGTTTCGGCTCGATCCCAATGGCCTTTTTACGGTGAAAAGCTCCCCTTCCCGCTCCCCTCATATCCCCGATCCATCCAGCAGCGGGACATCTTCTTCATCCCAGGGGCTCGGCAATGAACCCTTGCTCAGATTGGCTGTCGGCAGCGGCATCCAGCACTTCAGCTCGGGTTCCGCGTATTCAACCACGCGTCCGGGCGACGAGTCGGAAGCGCGCCATCCTTCGCTGCCGAACTGATCGGCCCGAGACCAGTAAGCCAGGTCGACTTCCGCCGGCCCCTGTTCCGACGGCCGAACCGTGACAAGGATTCGGCTGCCATCCTTTGGCGCGCTCGACATGTGACGCCACCGATCGGGCTCGTCCATCGCATTTCCTCCTGCAGCCTGCATCTCGCCTGTCCAGACGAATAGTCGCTTCGCGTACAAGGCCGGTCAACCCGAACTTTGCGCAGGACAGTCTATAGTTGGCCGCCTGCCGGTCTGGCGCGACGTGGGCTCGCGGTCATCAGCGAACCTTGGCCTTGACCGCCCAGGCTCGGGTTTTCAGGGGAATTGACCCGTCCTCGCCGCGCGGCAGACTATCGCGGAGCCTCTCCATCAATCTCTGGCGAGCTGCGGGTTCGAGACTCATGCAATAGCCGGGCGCCGGCCCCGCCCCCAGGGTGAAGGGGTGCCAGTAGTCTTCGAAGTCCTTGAACACAGCGGGCATCTCAATCCTGGTGGACTCGATGGAAACGAGGCCGGCCTTCTCCGCGAGATCGGTCAGTCCATCTCGTGTGCAAAATGGAAAACGCCTGTCTTCGGTGAGGTCGATGGCACCGGGGTCAAGCGCCGTCGCAGCGGTCCAGAAGGCCCGCATGAATTCCACCCCGCCGCCAGGATAATCCCACACATAGAATCCAATCGTCGCTCCAGGGCGGGCCACTCGCCGCATCTCGGCGAGCGCCTTTTGCTTGTCAGGGATGAAGTTGAGGACAAGCGCCGACACGACGATGTCCTTGCTGCCGGATTCGACAGCCAGGGCCTGCGCATCGCCTGCGAGAAACTCGACACGTTTATCCGGCTCGTTTGCACGCGCCTTGGCGAGAAAACCCTCCGATGGGTCTATGGATACCAGGCTGCTGGGATTGCAGCGCGCCAGGATGGCTGAGGACAGCGCCCCGGTTCCGCAACCCACCTCCAGCCAGTCCAGCGCTTCTGCCGGATCGAGCCAATCCAGGAACAGTGGAGCGATCTGACGGCTCCAGCGCCCCATATAGAGGTCGTAGCTATCCCCGGCCTGCCAGGCGTCGTGGCGCGTTGCCTCAGTCATCGCAATCCCCTCCCGAGATAAATTCAGATCATTGGGTCGCCGCAAGAATACGCTCGCCTCTCGCGCAGGAACAGAGGCCCAGGAACGTGTAACCCGGGTCGTACGCACTCGGATGCCTCGACCAGTTCTCCGCCCACCAGAAGCGGATCAACCCGAACTTTGCGCAAGACAGCTTTATCGTTCGCGGTTAATCTTCTCAGGCTGCAATCCGGACGGTGTTCGATGAAAAGCGAAGATTTGCTCGCCAACGCCACCCGTCTCGGCCCGGTTCATCTGCGCGTCATCGATATTCCAGCTGCCTTGCCGCTCTGGCGTGACGTGGTCGGTCTCGCTGTCCTCGCCAATGATGGCGGGACGGCCGATCTCGGCGTCGACGGCAAATCTCTGATTGTGCTGCACACCGGAGCGACGACCGCCCTGCCGCCAAAGTCGCGCGTTCTTTTTCATGTTGCGGTACACGTGACGACGCGCAAGGAATTGGCCCGCGTCGCCGCCCGGCTTCGGGCGTCTGGCGTCAGGCACGGCGCCCAAGATCACCTGGTATCAGAATCCCTGTACGTCTCCGATCTTTCCGGCAACGGCATCGAGGTCTGTTTCGATACGCCCGACCGCTTCGCATCCAGCGCGGTGACGGCGGACGGCAGCGTCGCGCTTGTTGCCAGGGACGGCACCACGCATTCCGGCCTCGAGCCGCTGGACCTCGACCGGTTGCTGCTCGAGCTCGACAGTGCGGATGGTGTCGAAGCCCCGCTGGCGGCGGATGCCTTCATCGGCCACATCCATATGCGCGCACGCTCGCCCGAAACGCTGATGGCGTTCTATCTGGGCGTGCTTGGCTTCAAGCCGCACATCCAGTCCAGATCGTTCGGATTGTTTGACTGCGGGACCGACGAGCGCCGACACATGGTCGCATTCAACATCTGGGCCGGCGCCGAACTGAAGGAACCTCCGCCCGGCTCGGCGGGCCTCGAGCATTTCACAGTCATACTTTCTTCCCAGCAGGATATGGCAGCGGTCGCGCAGCGGCTACGCCATGCCAACATCCCCGCTAGGCAGGCGGAGCGGGCGCTGGACGTCTTCGATCCGGAAGGAAATCGCCTGCGAATGGTGGCCGCAGGGACTGATTGGTCATCGGTCCGCTAAGCGGCTTCCAGCAATCCGAGCTTGCCGTCCGACAAGGATCTCCAATCCAGAAGGAAATCGCCTGCTGCTGACGTCACCGGACGTGTTCGTGCTCAGCCTGCCCGGAACGCGAGGCTCCGCCTCATCAGTTGGATGCTGAGCGACAGGTCTCCGCTTCCGATGAACCAGGGAGACAGTATCAGGGACGATCTCAGTCCGCGATAGAGCAGATAGGGAAGTCCGAGCGACAGGGCGATCAGCGCCAACTCGGAAGACATTCCGAAGTCACGCAGCGTGAAATGAACGAACTGATGGACGAACATGATCACCAGCGAGGCCGCCCCGAATTCCGCCAACGGAGCGATGCGCAAGCTCGGCATCTCCATGAAGCGGATGAGGGCGAGGACAAAGGTCGAGATCGCCAGTGCAACGAGCAGGCCGAGAAGTGGGGGGCCGAAGATGGCGTTCTTCATGCTGAAGGTAAAGTCGGAACCCGTCCGCGCCGCCGCGAGCGCGGCCCCGGCAACCGCCACGACAAATACCGCCGACCACAGCGCGCTCATGCCGCGTTCGCGCAGGACATGTCCGAACCAGAATGCGCCGATGGCGAGCGGCACGTTCGTCAGAGCCAGCGGCGCGCGCACCTCCTGCCAATAGGCCTGGATTGAATAGGCGAGGCCGACGGATGCGCCGACGAAGATCAGCATGCCGGGATCGGTCGGTCCGCTAGTCCTGATCGCGACCTCGTTGTAGACAAGTTGCGTGGCGACGAGGCAGGTGACGAACCAGAACACGCCGAGTTCGCGGGTGAGGTGCCGTCCGCCCAGCAGTGCGTCGGTGATGAGTTCCCTGATCTGCCAGGGCGCCGGGGTGTCGCCGCGCAACAGGTCGACAGCGAGCACGCTCGCCATGATCGCGCCGAGAAACGTCACATAGGGGATGAGCAGGCCCTGGGCGCGCTTGCGGAAAAGCGCCTTCCTGTCCGAGACGGCGAAAAGGTAGCCGGATATGATGAAGAAGAACGGCATGAAGAAGAGCGATGCCGCAAAGTAAACCGGTTGCGCCCAGCGCCAGGTGCTGTGGTCGAGGACGTGGGCCATGACGACGAGGGTGATTCCCAAGCCCTTGGCGGTGTCCAGCCAGGTCTCACGCATGGGCAGGTTCAACTTCAGCGTTTCCTGGATACGGCCTACCGGCCGGCCCGGTCCTTCGGTTTCGATGGCGATTGTGCATCGCATCATACCTTGTGGCAAGTGCGAATTGGCTCGGATGCTCCGGATTGCCGATAGTCCGAATCAGTCGGCGAAATTCAGCATTCCGCTTGATTTTCCGCCGATCCTCACGCATTGTTGCGCTGCACAATATCGGGATGGTTCCGATGTGTCAGTTCAAGGCCTTTCGATAGGAAACGTTGACCCGGCACCGGTTACCGTTTTGCGAAAGGCAGCGGGCTGTTGAAATCGATCGCGCTTTGACGTCGGATCGGCCGGGTCCGATTTGAGGCAGCAAGGGATCACATACCAAGATGCTTCGCGACTTGTCCGCCTACAAGAAAATGATGATGCTCGGCATTATCGGGCTGCTGTTCGTCGCTGTCCTCGATGCCTTCAGCAACCTGCCGGTCGTTTCCGGCTGTGCGTTCTACGGCAATTGCGCGATCGCCGAAGCGCCGATCGAGCTCAGTCTGGACCCGACAGATCAATGAAGCCACCCGGGAAGACGGCGCTTATCGTCTATGACGGCGACTGCATCTTCTGCCAGAGCTATGTCCGCTTTGCCCGGCTGCGCGACGCGGTCGGTCCTGTCGAGTTGCTCGACGCGCGCTCAGGCGACCCGCGTGTTGTCGGGTTTCAGCGCCAGGGCTTCGACCTGAACGAGGGCATGCTCTTCGTTTTCGAGGACCGCGTCTATCACGGCGAGGAAGCCATCAATCTCCTGGCGATCCTCAGTTCCTCTTCGACACTTTTCGGCTGGCTCAACCGCCGGATTCTCTCAAACAGGACGGCCGCGCGGCTGATCTATCCGGCGCTCAAGCTCGGACGCCGGGCCACCCTGAGGCTTCGTGGCCGCTCGCTCATCCCTGCCGACCTTGACCGGCGCTAATTCATGTCGCGCAAAAGTGCGCAGCGGTTTTGCGATATCGACATGAACTTAAAGCGCGACGCGTGAATCCTTACAAACGCGATGCGCTTTAGACATTTCCCGGCGAAATAGATGGCTGAAGCCGACTGCCCGGCGACATCTACAGTTTCGTTCGTGAACATTCGAACAGCTCTCCTCCCAGAGCGGCGCTCAGTGTGTGCAGACCTTCGGCCGCGAGAAATCCACCAATTTGAAGGTAAGGAACTTTCGTTCGAGGAGGTTGGGCATTTCGCCTGCGAAGGTCGACGCGTTGGCGCGGGTAATCGTCTCGCCATCCTTCACGTAAGTCACCCAAGCCTCGGGCTTCCGGCGCAGTTGTTTCTTCAGATCGAGGAGGACGTGGTAATTGCCCGCCCGCGACTGCCGGACGAGATGGGGCTCCGAGGAATCAATGATCTTCACCACCTCGTTCTGATAGTTGAACAGGTATGGTGCTTTGGGAAAGAGCAGATGGTTGGTCTGGCCGGCTTCCGTGTGCAGATTGCTGAACATGTTGATAGAACTCTCCGTCTTGAGCCCGACATAGGGTGACAGGCAGGAGAGGAAGAACAAGCCCGGCACCAAATAGACCCAGAGCGGCTGGCGCGGCGAGGAAACGGTCCGGCAAGGCAGGTTCTGCAGAGCCACATAGGCCAGCACGACCATCGCCGCGCCGCCCACTACCGCCCAAATGAGGATCCAGACAGAGTGGACCATCATGTCGAAGGACCGCCCGGGAAAAGCATAGGTGAGCAGAATGACGAGGGTGACCGCGAACAGCATCACGGCCCCGCCCGGCAGCAAGATCCCGATCCGGCCGAACGTCTCGCGCAGCCGATTGGTAGACTCCAACGAGGTGCGATAAAGCGCCTCGCTAGCGGGCGTGGGGATGCTCAGCACATACAGCGCGAACACCAGGCTGGAAAAGTCCATGTACCAGGAATAGGCCGAGATCGGGATCACGTAATGGAAGACGAGTGCGAGGATGAACCCCACGGCGAAATAGCGCTTCCAGTAGAGAGACACGATCGCGATCGCCTCAATGACGAAGGTGGCGAAGATCGCAAGATACCGGCCAAAGAGATTGTCCTCGAGGCCGAACGGACGAGCCAGCGGAGCGTAGAGGCCCACCGCGCAACTCACGGAAGGGTCAAGGAAGTCGGTGTTGATCTTGTGGAAGATGCCGTAGAAATACATGATGGCGAGCAGCGACCGGGCGACGATCCGGATCTGTTGATAAAGGGACATCCGGTCCAGGGCGGCGCCGTGGCCGGCGGCCCGCAGATAGAGCACCGCTGCGCTGAGCAGGATAGCCCCGTTCATCACCGCCGTGATCGTCTTGTTATTCGAAGCGACCGGCATGCGCAGCGCGTATAGCACAAGCGATACCATCACGAGCCCGATCAAAAACTCGGTCCGCCGTGGGTACAGCAGGAGTAGCAAGCTGAACAGGACGACCGACCAGCTCAGAGCGGCAAAAAGCGGCCCCTTGTAGCCAAGCATGGCGTAGATATCACCGGCGATACTGAAGATCGCCGCCATTGCCCAGAAAGGAGTAAATGCCGTCAACCCGTCAAATGTGTCGTCGCGACCGCTGACGTTCGCGATTTTGCCGCGACCAATATTCCATAACGGTATGACGCCTGAGGACTGCTGCTGCCCTATAGACACTAGTTAGGCCCCCTCAAAGATCCTTTTGGCGGTTCTTTCGACGTCCAACTGAGGACGGCTTGCCGCCTTCGGAACCATTGCTCTATGTTGCACTGCAACATCAGCACGGGTTTAGATAAGAGTCAATCCGGTGTCGTCGGCAGATCCTCCTACTGGGCATCAGCCATTAAGAGACTGCTAGCAGGCACGGTGTAGAGCGGGATGCGTTCAAATTGAAATGGCCATCCCGCTCTATCTATTGTTTAGCTGTATTTCTGCGACGCCAAAACTTAAAGCCACGCACGGAGCCCTTCGGATGCGACGCGCTTTAAGAGTTCGCCGACTATCGCTGTCTTGCCGTTTTGGGAAATTCCACTACGTCCGCCGGCGGGCGCTTGTACTGGGCTGCGGCAATTGCATCGATCAGAATATCCAGAGCCGCGCGAGCTGCGCTGCTCGTCTCGTCATCGCCGCGCAAATAGTGGCAGGCTCGTTCAAGATGGAGGTGGGCGGCGGCAAAGTCGCTAGTCATGGATTCTCCTTTTGCCCGCCGTCCGACAAGGATGGCCCATTTCGATTTACCCAAAGGCGAATATCCACAGCTGGATTTGAATCAATTTTGGCCGGTTAACCAGATCTTCAGCATCGCGAGGCGACCTTGCTGCTGCGGACATGTGTTGAGTTCCGCCTCAGGCAACAGACCCGCTCCGGAGACCGGGGCGGGTTTTTGCTTGAATGCTTCGGGTGGAACCGGCATCCGCAATTGGCGCGCAGGCTGGCGTCAGTTGGGGGACAGAAGAGGATGCCGAACGCCTATCCAATGCTCACGCTGTCCTACTGCGGCCGAGCCGACGTACCTTCATGCATCGAAGCGGTCCGCTGCAAAGGGTGCGAGGCGGTCAGGATCGCCGCGTCCGGCAATCAGGTCGGCGACCATGCGAGCCGTGATCGGCGCCAGAGTGAGGCCGAGATGCCCATGACCGAAGGCATGGATCACCCTATGGCTGCCACGCGACGGACCGATGACCGGCCGGGAATCGGGCAGCGACGGCCGGAACCCGAGCCATTCGGATGAAGACCGGCCGAGTTGGGGAAAGAACTGCCTGACACCGCGATCGAGCAGCGCCAGCTGGCGCGGATTTGCCGGCGCTGCAAGCCCGCCGAGCTCGACGGTTCCGGCGGCACGCAGCCGGCCAGTCATCGGCGTCATGTTGAAGCCGAGATCGACAGGACAGACCGGACGATTGAGCAGAGGCGCTTCGGTCGGGAATTCGAGATGATAACCGCGTTCGGTCTCGAGCGGGACCTGTCGCCGGCCTGCATGGCCAACGCCCGCGATTGCGCGCCCGCGGCGATCACCACCGTGTTCGCCTTGATGCGAAGGCCGGAACCGCCGAGCCTGACACCGTCCGCCTCGACCCGCAGCCCGGTTATTGCAGCCTGCGCCACCGACACGCCGCGGGCGGTCGCTGCATCGAGCAGCCGCCGCATCAGCGTCTTCGGATCGGTGACGTTCATCGAGTCCGGGAAGTACAGGCCGCAGGCCCCGGTCGGGCCGGTCGGGGGCAGTGGGCTCCAGCGCGGCCCCTCTCCCGGCGTCAGAACCTCCTGATGCACACCAAACCCGGCGCGCAGCGCCCTGCCCCCAGCGGCCTTGGCGAAATCGCTCTTGCGGCGATACAGGTAGAGACAGCCGTTGCGGCGCATCAGGTCGGCCATATCGGCCTCTTTCACCATCTCCTCCCAGGCCGGCAGGGCCTCAGCCAGAAGCCCGGCGAGCGCCATCGCGTTGGCGCGGGTGGCCGCCGGAAGCGACTGCCGCACGAAGCGGACCAGCCAGGGCGCCAGCTGGAAAAACGCTGTCCAGCGCAATGCGAAAGGGCTGTCCGGATCGAGGAGCAGTTTCGGCAATTGGCGCAGCACGGCCGGGTTGCCGACCGGCATGCAGGCATATTCGGCGAGCGTTCCGGCGTTGCCGAACGAGGCGCCGGAGCCAGGCTCGTTGGGGTCGATGAGCAGCACCTCGCGCCCCTCGGCCGCAAGCCGGAGTGCCGTTGCCAAACCGACAATGCCGGCGCCGACTATGGCGACTTCCACGGTTTCCGGTGCTGCCATCCTAGACGAAGCCAGGCAGTTGCAGATGCCCGGCCGCGAGCAGTTCGGCCATGGTGTTCAGGGCCGTGCGCAGATCGTCGAGCGAGCGCGCGGCGCCGACATTGATGCGCACCCCGTGCTGCACCGGCTCGCGCCCAACCGCGAAGGCGTCGCCGGGAAGAACGGCAACGCCACGTTCCAGGCAGGTGCGAGCGAAACCCGCGCCCCGCCACGGCTCCGGGAGGCGCAGCCAGGCATGGGTCGAGGTGGCGTGGCTCTGGACATCGTAGCGGCCGAGGATTTCGGTGAGGATGGCCTGGCGCTGACGAAGCTCCTGCTTCTGGGCTTCGATGATGCGCGCCGCCGAGCCCTCTTCTATCAGCCGCGCGCCGATCAGCGCCGTCAGAGGGCTGATGCTCCAGCAGTTGATGCGTAAAGCCGCGGCGACCTGGCCGGCTATGGCGCGTGGCGCGATCACAAAACCGAGGCGCAGCCCTGGGGCAAGGCATTTCGACAAGGCGCCGATGTGAACCGTCAATTCGGGCTCGAGGCTGGCAAGCGACGGCGGCGGATTGTCCGCCAGCGGCCGGTAGACGTCATCCTCTATGATGAGGACATTATGGCGACGGGCCACAGCCACCAGCTCGTGCCGGCGTTCCTCGCCCAGTGTAATGGTGGTCGGATTGTGCAGGGTCGGCACCAGGAAAACCGCGCGCGGGCGCAGCTGCGCGCAGGCTGCCTCGAACGCGTCGGCTCGCATGCCGCCGCGGTCCATGGCGACGCCTCTGAGATCGAGGCCATGCACCCGGCACAGCGCATTGATGCCCTGATAGGTCACTTCGTCGGCGAGCACGACCTCGCCCTGCCTGGTCACCGCGCCAAGCACGCAATCCAGCCCATGCTGGGCGCCCGCCGCCAGCACCATCCGGCCGGGATCACCGTCGCCGGCCACCGGCCGCATCCACTCGGCGATTGCCTCCCTCGCCCACAGCGGCCCCTCGGGCGGATGATAGTCTTGGAGCGTGACGTAGTGCCGGTCCTTGGACAGGCGCGGCAACAGCAGCGCCAGCGCGTCGAGATAGGCCGAGGTCGCAGGTCTGTTGACGGAAAGATCGATGACGCCGGTGTCTTCGCTCGGCGCCGACACGAAACCTGGTCCTTCGCCGCCGTTGCGGGCGGCGACCGTGGTGCCGCGTCCGGGCCGCGCTTCGAGCAGGCCGCGCTGCTGCAGCGTCGACAGCGCGCGCGTCACCGTGGTGACGTTGATGCCAAGTGCGCGAGCAATCTCGCGCTGCGGCGGCAGCCGGTCTCCAACTGCAAGCGTGCCGGCTGCAATCCGTTCGGCAATAGCGTCAGCAAGGCGCCGGTAGACCGGGCCTTCATCCGAGGCGAGTTGCAGGTCCTGAAGCATGCGGATTGGCGGTTTCGGTGTGTTGACGCTCTGGCTACCGGCGCATCTAGCATGAGACAATGCTCCGGACAATAGCACTTGTCCGGTACATGTTTTCAAAATCCGGCTGAAAAATCTCACACAATCCCGAAGAAAGCCGCTTGACGGGCAAACTTGTCTGCATCTATGGTTCTTTAGCGACTGATTGTGTGAGCATACAAGTTTGGTTTGCCGCCCTTGCGCGGCCAGCGTCATGCGAGACCGACACATGCACGGCAAGCACCACCTCGTTTCGACAAGCGGCCATTGCCGCCGCTCAACGGATTTCCGTTCGTGATCGCCGAAGCGACAATCTTGCCAGCCGACAGCGCCGCTGCGGCACCGGACGCCCGCCGGCAGGGATTTGTCGAATTCGTCGATGTCGAAAAATCCTATGACGGCCGGGCTTTCGCGGTGACACGGCTAAACCTCAGTGTGGCGCGCGGCGAGTTCCTCACCCTTCTCGGCCCCTCCGGTTCGGGCAAAACGACGACGCTCAACATGCTTGCAGGTTTCGAACGGCCGACCAGCGGCGTCATTACGCTTGAAGGCCAGTCGGTCGACAGGCTGCCGCCCTACGAACGCAACATCGGCATGGTGTTCCAGAACTACGCGCTGTTTCCGCACATGAGCGTTGAGGAGAACGTCGCCTTCCCACTCTCGGTCCGCAAGATCACCAAGGCGGACGTTGCATCCCGCGTCGGCCGCGCACTCGACATGGTGCGGCTGCGGCAGTTCGGCGACCGGCGGCCAGCACAGCTTTCCGGCGGCCAGCAGCAGCGTGTCGCGCTTGCCCGCGCGCTGGTGTTCGAGCCGAGCCTAGTGCTGATGGACGAGCCGCTCGGCGCGCTCGACAAGAAGCTGCGCGAGCATATGCAGCTCGAGATCAAGCAACTGCACACCATGCTCGGCGTCACCATCGTCTACGTGACGCACGACCAGAGCGAGGCGCTGACCATGTCGGACCGCGTTGCCGTGTTCAACAATGGCGGGATTGCCCAGCTCGGTTCGCCTGATGATCTCTACAACACGCCGGAGAGCTCGTTCGTCGCGAGCTTCATCGGCGAGAACAACACGCTGGAAGGCAAGGTCGAGCGCATCTCCGGCAAGGAGTGCCGCGTCGCGCTGGACGGTGGCGGTTCGGTAACCGCGCTGGCCATCGGCGTTGCGGAGGGTGCGGCCTGCCATGTCGCCATCCGCCCGGAGCGGCTGAAGCTCGCGCCCGCTTCGAACGGAGCAAATGCGCTGGCAGCCACGGTCGATGGCCGCATCTATCTCGGCGACCACCAGCGTCTTCTGGCCAGGCTTGAAAACGGACAGGTGCTGACCGTCAAAGTCGGCCCCGAAGCGACCATGGGTAGCGGGGAACCGGTCACGGTTTCCTGCGCGCCCAACGACTGCCGTGCCTTTCCGGCCGATGCCGGAACGGGCGGTTCCATCTCGAAAACAGGGGAATAAGAACAATGAAAATCACAAAAACCCGGCTGTTCGCCTTCGCGGCAGCCACAGCATTCATCATGTCAGGACACGCTGCGTTCGCCGAAGAGCTTTCGATCATGGCCAGCGGCGGCGCCTGGCAGGATGCCCAGCGCAAGGCGTGGTTCGAGCCGTTCAGCAAGGAGACCGGGATCAAGATCGTCGAGCAGGAATATCTTGGCGATCTCGGCAAGGTAAAAGCGATGGTCGACACCGGTAACGTGCCGATCGATCTGGTGACGGTCGAGACCGCGACCGTGCTGCAGGGTTGCGACGCCGGCATTCTCGAGCGGCTCGACTATTCCAAGATCGCCCCCCGCGAAAAGTTCATCGAAGGTTCGGCACTCGACTGCGGCGTCGGCCTTGATGCCTATGGCGACGTGCTTGCCTATGATCCCAACGTGCTGAAGGAGGCGCCGACTTCGGTCCTCGACATCTTCGACACGACCAAGTTTCCGGGCAAGCGCGCGATGCGCAAGTTTCCGGCGCAGAACCTTGAATGGGCGCTGATGGCCGACGGCGTTGCGCCGGCCGATGTCTACGAGGTGCTGGCAACCCCCGAAGGCGTCGATCGTGCCTTCAAGAAGCTCGACACCATCAAGCAGGATATCGTCTGGTGGGATGCCGGCGCGCAGCCGCCGCAGCTCCTCGCATCCAAGGAAGTGGTGATGACCACCGCGTGGAATGGCCGTATCCAGAACGCCATCGACAAGGACGGGGCGCCGTTCAAGATCGTCTGGAACAACCAGATCCTCGAATATGACATGATTGCCATTCCGAAGGGCGCCAAGAGCCCGGACCTGGCCTACAAGTATCTTGCCTATATCAGCCAGCCGGAAATTAACGCCAAGCTCGCCAGCTACATCACCTACGGGCCGGTGCGCATCGATGCGGCTTCCTTTGTCGCGCCGGACGCTCTGCCGAAATTGCCGAACGCACCTGACCACATGACCGCTT
This sequence comes from Mesorhizobium sp. WSM4840, assembly GCF_055811755.1. Taxonomy (NCBI): domain Bacteria; kingdom Pseudomonadati; phylum Pseudomonadota; class Alphaproteobacteria; order Hyphomicrobiales; family Phyllobacteriaceae; genus Mesorhizobium; species Mesorhizobium sp. WSM4840. The sequence goes on along the minus strand of NZ_JBVVQD010000006.1, from coordinate 213,886 downwards.
ACCTGGTCGCCGATACCGAATTCTGGGGCGACTATGGCGAGGATCTGGTCAAGCGCTTCAACGCCTGGCTCGCGCAGTAGGGGAAAATGTCGGCGCTTAAGCCCACGAAACTGGACCGGCCGCGGGCAAGCCGCGACTGGTCGGCCGCCGATTCCGGCACAGCAAGGTCGGTCGCGGCGGCGCTTCGCCGCGCCGATCTCGGCGACCGTCTGCGGTCGCTGGCGCTGGCGGCACCTTTGCTTGTGCTGCTGGCGCTGAGCTTCGGCATCCCGATCGTCCTGCTTCTGTCGCGCGCCGTCTATGATCCGACGATTGCCGACGCTTTGCCGCAGACCAGCCAGGCACTGGTCGGCTGGAACGGCACGGGACTGCCCGACGATGCTGCGTTCCTGGCCCTTGCCGCCGATCTCCGGAGCAATCAGGCCAAGGGCACCGCCTACGAACTCGCCAAGAGCCTGAACGCCCGTCTACCAGGTGCACGCAGCCAGGCGCTCAAGACGGTGCGTCAACTCGAGGCCGCCGACAGGCCGCCGCTGGAGGTGATGAAAGCAGTGCCGTTCTGGTCGGCCCCGGGCACATGGCCGGTCATCGAGAGCGGCACCCATAGCGTGACGTCGTTCTACCTGCTGAGCGCGCTTGATCTGCGCTGGAATGCCGATGGCGGCATCGAAAGGGTGCCGCCCGAACAGGCCATCTTCCTGCAGGTGTTCATGCGCACATTCTTCGTCGCCGCTGCGGTGACGCTGGCCACGCTGATACTGGGCTTCCCCCTCGCCTACCTCATCGCCTCCGTGCCCAAGGGCCTCGCCGCCATCCTCATCGTCGCGGTGCTGTTGCCGTTCTGGACGTCGATCCTGGTGCGCACCGCGGCCTGGACGGTGCTCCTGCAGAAATTCGGCCTGGTCAACGATCTGCTGCTGTGGCTCGGCGTTGCCGACGACCGGCTCGACCTGATGTACAGCCGCATCGGACTGATCATCGCCATGACCCACATCCAGCTGCCGTTCACGCTGCTGCCGATCTACAGCGTCATGCGCACCATCCAGCCTTCGCAGATGAAGGCTGCCTATTCGCTCGGCGCAAAACCTTTTACCGCGTTTCGCCGCGTCTACCTTCCACAGGTCTTTCCGGGCGTGATGGCCGGCTGCCTGCTCACCTTCATCCTCTGCCTTGGCTATTACATCACGCCGGCACTGATCGGCGGCGCCAGCGACCAGCTGATCAGCAATTTTATCGCCAACTACGTCAATGTCGAACTGAACTGGGAGATGGCGGCGGCGCTCAGCTTGATCCTGCTCGTCTTCACCCTGGCGCTGTTCGGCATTTTCGCCCGCATCCTCGGCCTCGACCGTCTCAAGCTGGTGTAGCCATGTTGCTGTCTCCCTACCCGACGACAGGCGAAAGAATCCGCATCACCCTGCTCTGGCTGTGGTGCGGCATGGTGATCCTGTTCCTCCTCGTGCCGATCCTCATTCCCGTTCCCTTGTCGTTCAACAGCGGCGCCTTCTTCATCTTTCCGCTGGAGGGAATTTCGACGCGCTGGTACGAGGTCGTGCTTGGAACCCAGCGCTGGCAAGCAGCAATCGGCAACAGCCTGATCGTTGCGTTCGGGACGACGCTGATCGCAACGATACTCGGCACATTGACGGCTATTGCGCTTTCCGACGAAAAGTTTCCCGGCCGCCGCATCGTCATGCCGCTGCTGCTGTCGCCACTGATCGTGCCGGTGGTGATCACCGCCGTCGGCTCATATCTGTTCTATGCACGCGTCGGCCTTGCCAGCACCTATGCCGGCATCATCCTGGCGCACACCGCGCTCGCCAGTCCCTTCGTCGTCGTCACGGTGGGAGCGAGCCTCACCGGCTTCGACCGTAATCTGATGCGCGCCGCCGCCATCTCCGGAGCAAAGCCCATCACATCGTTCTTCAGGGTGATGCTGCCGCTGATCCTGCCCGGCGTGCTGTCAGGGGCGGCCTTTGCGTTCGTCACCTCGTTCGACGAGGTCGTCGTGGTGCAGTTCCTGGCCAGCGCCAATCAGCGCACCATGCCGCTCGAAATGTTCATCGGCCTGCGCGAGAAGCTGAGCCCGGCAATCACCGCTGCCGCGACGCTGATGATGGCACTGTCGATCATACTGCTCGTCGTTGCCAATCTTCTGGCCCGCCGTGGCAAGCAGCGACCGCGCATTGACTAGGAATGTCGTGCGGCGGTCGGCCAAAGCCCCCATAGGCCTGCCCGCGTCAGGCCGCTTTACGGTGCGATTTCCATGTCTCGTGGTGCTTGCCCCACGCCGACATGACTGTCACCGCATCGTTCAGGCTAAAGCCGAGCGGCGTGATCGAGTATTCCACGCGAGGCGGCACCTCGTCATAGGCGCGCCGGCTGATCAGCCCGTCGGCTTCCATCTGCCGCAATTGTTGCGTGAGCACCTTTTCGCTGACGCCAGGCAACAAGCGGCGCAGTTCGGCAAAGCGGTATGGCCGCAGGTGCAGTTCCCATAGCAGCGAGGTTTTCCACTTTCCGCCGATGGCCTGCAGCGCGGCAGCAAAACCGCAGCTGTCTGGTTCCTTGCGCCTCATTTGGCAGCTCCTGTCATGATGGCGATAGCTTACCTCAAGGTGCGTACTTCTCAACGCAGCAAGAATTTATATCTTCGGATCGAGCGCGCCAAACACAAAACGGACCCTCGTCGAGAGGGCCATCAGTCTATCGGAGAAGTTACTATGGCATCGAATGTCTGCGTGCTCGGCGCGGGCCGAATGGGCTCGTCCATTGCTCGAACGCTGCTCGACCGCGGCTATCCAACATGGGTCTGGAATCGAACCGTGGCAAAGTGCGACTCATTGGCGGCCCTTGGTGCGAAGGTCGCCCCCTCGGTGGAGGATGGAATCCGAGCGGCCGACGTCGTGATCATCAATGTTCTCGACTATGCCGCCAGCGACGCTTTGCTGAAGCGGGAGGGCATCGCTTCGGCATTGGCCAGCAAAGCCGTCGTACAACTCACCTCCGGCTCACCGCGTCTGGCACGGGAAGAAGCGCGCTGGGTGGAGGCACATGGTGCCGGCTATCTCGACGGGGCGATCATGGCCACTCCGGATTTTATCGGCAAACCCGAGACCGCACTGCTTTATTCGGGTTCCCGCGACGTTTATGAGAAGCACAAGCCCCTGCTGTTCGCACTCGGCGGCGGCACGAGCCATGTCGGGGAACTGCCGGGTCAAGCCTCTGCGCTTGATACCGCTCTGCTCACGCAGATGTGGGGCGGGCTCTTCGGAGCACTCCAGGGCATGGCTGTCGCCGAGGCCGAAGGTCTCGACCTAGCGACGTTCAGGAACCATCTTTCCGGATTCAAGCCTGTTGTCGATGCCGCTCTGTTCGACCTGGTGGATAGAACGAATGCACGCCGTTTTGCCGGCGACGACGCGACGCTGGCGTCATTGGGCGCCCACTACAGCGCCTTCCAGCACCTGCTTGAAGCATGCGAGGAGCGAGGCCTCGACGCGGCGATGCCGCGCGCCATGGACATGATTTTTCGCCAGGCGCGTTCGCTCGGGCGCATGGAAGATGATTTTGCGTCTCTCGCGCCGCTGTTTCGAAATGGCTCGTCGCGCCAGAGCCGGGAGCCAGCGAATGCATAGCGGCAAGACGAAACGAACCGCGACCTGCTCATGCCGGGGCGTGGAACTTGTCCTCGCCGGAGAGCCGCGACGCGTCTATGCGTGCAGTTGCATGGAGTGCCAGCGCTGCACCGGAACGGCGTTCTCATACCGGGCCATCTACGCCGGTTCCGCCCTCGTCGGCCAGAAAGGCGAGACCAGGTCCTGGCGCAGAACCGGCTCGTCGGGACAATGGCTGGAGCAGACATTCTGCACCACATGCGGGTCGGTCGTCTTCATGCGGGCAGAAGGGCTGAAGGATGCGCTGTCGGTATCGGTCGGCTGCCTGGAGGACCCGGAATTCCCACCCCCGATAATGCTCCATTGGCCTCACAGAAAGCATAGATGGCTTTGCTTGGAGGGCCTGCCAGAAGCAGCCGCCTCTTGAGGGCGGATCACCAAGCGCGATGCCTGGCTTGCAGCAGGCTCGGCATTGTGAGTCCGGCAACGTCTCCTTCGGCAATCGATTTCCGTTCAAGAAGGTCCCGATTGGGCGGATAGTTGTCGCGGGCGACTGCGAATCCCAAGGCTCCCTCGCAGCACTCCTTGCAACACTTTGCGCTCCCCGACGTTCTCCCAAGGCACGCTCCGAAGCCGATTGTCGCGGCTCCATTGGCAAATCCAATTGCTGGAGCGAGGGAGCCATCCCGGCTTCGCCGGCTGGCCACGGCACCGTGTGCCGTGGCAGTTCGGCAACCTGCATCGACGTGACGCTGGAGGAGACGCCATGGACATGGGCAACAGGAAGACGCAGTTTAATATCTGGTACTGGATCGTCGCCTTCGTCGGGCTGATGATCTTCCAATATGTCTACACTGCCACGCAGCACGTCGCTCAGATTCCCTACAGCCAGTTTGAGACCCTGCTGCGCGACGGCAAGATCGCCGACGTGCAGGTTTCCGATCGCTTCATCCAGGGCCGCTTCAAGCAGCCGCAGGACGGGAAGCCTCTATTCATTACAACGCGGGTCGAGCCGAATCTCGCGCGGCAGCTGCAGGAACACGGCGTCACTGTCACTGGCCAGATCGAAAGCACATTCCTGAGCGACCTGCTCTCCTGGGTCGTCCCGATCCTCGTCTTCTTCGGCTTGTGGATGCTGCTGATGAGACGCATGGGCGGCGGCATGAGCGGGTTGATGCAAATCGGCAGGAGCAAGGCCAGGGTCTACGTCGAGGCCAATACCGGCGTGAGGTTCGATGACGTGGCGGGCGTCGATGAGGCCAAGGCCGAGCTGCAGGAGATCGTGGATTTTCTGAAGAGCCCGCAGGAATATGGCCGTCTTGGAGGGCGCATGCCCAAGGGCGTACTGCTGGTCGGACCGCCAGGCACCGGCAAGACCCTGCTCGCGAAGGCCGTTGCAGGCGAGGCAAAAGTTCCGTTCTTCTCGATCTCAGGCTCTGAATTCGTCGAGATGTTCGTGGGCGTCGGCGCCGCCCGTGTGCGCGACCTGTTCGAGCAGGCATGCGCCAGAGCCCCGGCAATTATTTTCATCGACGAGCTCGACGCGCTGGGCCGCGCCAGGGGTGCGGGCCCGATGATGGGCGGCCACGACGAGAAGGAGCAGACACTCAATCAGCTCCTGGTCGAGCTCGACGGTTTCGATCCGAAGATCGGCGTCGTGCTGCTCGCCGCGACGAACCGCCCGGAAATCCTCGACCCGGCACTTCTTCGCGCCGGCCGTTTCGATCGGCAGGTGCTGGTTGATCGGCCGGACAAGCAAGGCCGCGTCCAGATACTCCAGGTCCACATGAAGAAGGCGAAGCTGGCAGCGGATGTCGAGGCCGAGAAAGTTGCCGCGCTGACGCCGGGCTTTACCGGCGCCGATCTCGCCAATCTGGTCAACGAGGCGACCCTGCTTGCCACGCGCCGGAAGGCAGATGTCGTCACGATGGACGATTTCAACAATGCGGTGGAGCGCATCGTGGCGGGGCTCGAGAAGCGCAACCGGCTGTTGAACCCCAGGGAACGTGAGGTCGTCGCCTATCACGAAATGGGCCATGCTCTGGTAGCCATGGCGCTGCCCGGCGTCGACCCGGTGCACAAGGTATCGATCATCCCACGCGGCGTCGGCGCGTTGGGCTACACGATCCAGCGGCCGACCGAGGACCGATTCCTCATGACTCGCGAGGAACTGGAGAACAAGATGGCGGTGCTGCTCGGCGGCAGAGCGGCCGAGCAGATCGTGTTCGGGCATCTGTCGACGGGGGCCGCCGATGACCTGGCCAAAGTGACCGATATCGCCCGCGCCATGGTTACGCGTTATGGCATGTCGGAAAGGCTCGGCCATGTGGCGCTGGAAAAGGACCAGCGCTCCTTCCTGAGCCCCAACCCACTCGCCGGCGGTCCGCGCGAGCACGATTACGGCGCGGCCACCGCCGAAGCCATCGACGCGGAAGTTCGCAGCATCGTCGACACAGCTTTCGCGCGAACCGTCGGCCTGCTCACTGAGCGACGGGATCTGCTGGAAAAGACGGCGCGCAAGCTGCTCGAAATCGAGACGCTCAGCGAGGCTGAACTCGCGTCGCTCGTCGGAAACGTCTCGGCACCGGATCGTGCGACAACGGAGGCATCCGATCCGCAATCGGGGAAGCGACCGGTACGACGAGGCAAGGCTGCGGCTACAAACGTCTCGCGCCCCGCCGAGTGATGCCCTTCCTCGTCCCGACGGCAGATCGCTGGCATCGCCAATCTCGACGCGGCCTCCCCAGGTGACCCGTTCCCAGTGGCATAGTGTCGCTGCCAATCACTGAGATAGTCGCCCAGGGCCTGGCAATCATCAACAACGAAGACCGGCACGGCCCCGCGCACGCGCCAAGCCGGCGTTGCGGGCGGCCGCAATCCGCGTCGCGCGGCGCCGGTTGACCGGCTTGTTCAGTAAAGGCTAATGAGGCAGCGTTACGCGACCGATCGTTGTGTCTGTTTTTCAGATTTGGCGTTGCTTTCGTCGCGGTCCGAATCCGCCAGCTACGGTAGGCCAGGCTGAATGACCGACCTCATTTGCCTCGAATTCGCCCCTATCATTGAAGAGCGGTGCTGATTGCAATGCTGGCGCCATCCGTTTACCAACTCCTGCAGACAAAACGAAGGCTCGTATGATCCAGGACAATGCCAGGGTCGGCGTCGTGGTGCCGATGTTCAATGCCGAGCGAACCATTCGCGCCACCTTGACCAGCATCTGCCAGCAGGACCATCAGGCGCTGGATATTATCGTGGTGGACGACGGGTCGACGGACCAGTCCGCCTCGATTGTGGCCTCCTGTGCTGAGAGAGACCGGCGTATACGCCTAATGAGGCAGTCGAACGCCGGTGTTGCGCAGGCCCGCAACAGCGGTGCGGCCTCTACCGATGCAGAGTTTCTGGCGTTTGTCGACGCGGATGATCTCTGGGCCCCATCCAAGATCGCACTGCAACTGCGCGCCCTGCAGGAAGGCGGCTCTTCTGCGGGCCTGGCATATTGCTGGTTTGCCCAAATCGACGAGGACGGCCGGGTATTCTCACTATACCGACCCGATGCCGATGGCCGCGTTCTGCAACGGATGTGCAGAATGAATTTTGTCGGCAACGGAAGTTCGATGCTGATGCGTCGCTCCGCATTCGAGCAGGCGGGACAATTCGATCCTTCCCTGAGGGCCAGGAATGCACAAGGCTGCGAGGACCTTCTCATGTGCCTCAGGATAGCGGAAAGTTACGAATTCCGTGTCGTGCCTCAGCACCTGGTGGGCTATCGGATGACGAACGTCAACATGTCGAGCGATGTCATGCAGATGCTTCGTTCATGTGAAATCGTCCTTGCCGAGTATCGCGAAAAATATCCGCAGTTCGGCAGCGATCTCGATGCGCATCTGGTCGACATGATTCATTGGCTTGCCATCAGAGCCTTGGTCGGCGGGCGGCTGTTCGCAGCCGGCGACCTGCTGAGGAGATACTTCGTCCTGGAACCGCGCACGGCAATTTCCCGCCTGCCCAACATGATCGACATGTACTGCCGGGCCAGGCTGGTTCCTCGCTGGATGAAGGTTGGAGTGAAACGGATGCGAAACAAAAACGCCGAGTTTCGGCGCCTTTATGAAGAGACTATCTGGTGAATGTGAGCGTATTCCTGTTCGCGCGCTTGCAGCGGCTCTTCCGCCACGGGGGTCTGGGTGCACCTCGTGATCTGAGACCTTAAGCGCCGTCTTCGACGAGAGCGGACGGATCAATACTCCTCGGACCTGACTCGCGAAGCTGGCGCGGCGTCGGCGTCTTGAGGGCCACCTGGACTCGCCTTCGAAGCCACTCCGGAGGAAATGGCTGGCAGATGAAAGTCGGATCGGCGTCGAAAAAACGCTCGGAGGTACAGATGGAATGCGGTGAGGTCGGAACCATGCGCTGTTTAACGGCAAGTATTCTTGGCACAAGGCGACACAGCCGCCGCCACAGGTCTTGTGCGGACGGCTTTGCGAAGACATGAAACAGCGCGGCCGGATCGATCCGTGTTGCGTGGACAAGCGGAGCGATGGCCGCGCCTGGCGACGTGCGGGCGGCTTCGCTGCCATAATACGCTGAAGCCACGCCATCGGACCAACGAAACAAGAAAGACGCTAGCTTGGGATGTCGCGTGCGGACTGTTTCAAGGACGATCCGGTGCGATGTCAGCATGACGACATACCTGGTCGACATAGAAGATAGTGATCGCCGGTAACCAATCAGATACTCGGGAACGACATCATAATCGCAGATCGCGGCAATGTTGAGCTGCATCTGCAAGTCTTCGGCTCCTTGGGCGCCTGCGGCTCTGAGCGACGGGTCGTATCCCCCGGTTGCCGTAAGAACTGACCGCCTGATTAGTGGTGAACTTGCATTGCCGATAAAATTCTCAACCAGCAGCCAGTTGTGGACGTCCCCGCGGGCGAGAGTTGGCGGGGAGCATTCGATCACCCAATCATCATCATCGATGACCCGATACCATGCGTAGACAAGGCCGAGAGACGGCCGCGACTGAAAGAGGCTGTGCTGCTTTTCCAGCTTTGTCGGGTGCCACACATCATCCGCATCAAGTGGCGCTATAAATTCACCCTTCGCCGCATGAATTGCCAGGTTTCTGGCGACAGCAACCCCTTGGTTCTGCTGTCTCAGAAGAGAAATACGCGGATCACTGGTTGCAAATGCCTCGACGATCTCAGCGGTCCGGTCGGTCGACCCGTCATCGACCACTATGATCTCTAGCTGTTTGAAAGTTTGCGAGGCGGCCGACTGAAGGGTGTGTCGGATGGTCTTTTCCGCATTGTAGGCAGGAATGATGACGGAAACTGCGGGTTGCATATCAAAAAAAGCCTGCTTTTGATGAAGGATGAAAGAAAGACGGGGCGCCACCGGCCTAAATACTAGCATGCTCGAGCGGGATAGTATCAAGCCGCGCCTCTCCCTATGGCTACTTCAATGTCTGAGAATTCGCCCGGTATTCGCACTTACGGCGGCGACACGTGCTAATATGCTGGTTTCAATCCGCCCAAACTTGTGGATGCCTTCATGCTTCCTTTCATTTCGCTCACATCCGTGCCCGTGGCCCCGTGGTCATATTGCCATCAGCTATATGCTTGAACACTCACATGTATCGCGTTTCTGCCGATCGGGATGGCATCCACGATCGGACATGAGCGTGGTTTTTACGGTTCTTGCGGCGGGAGACCGATGGTGATTCCGCGCGTTCTCCTGCAGCTTGGTCGGCTGGTGCGGCGTCGACGCCTGCGCCGTGCTCCCATCATACTGATGTACCATCGCGTTGCAGATATCGCCGTCGATCCGTGGAGCCTAGCTGTCCATCCGGCGAGGTTCGACGAACAAATCGAAGCGCTGACGCGGAGCCGGCAGGTGGTGCATTTGCATGAGCTGTTTGATGTCATCGCACGGGGAAAGCCAGGCAAACCGCTTGCGGTTGTCACGTTTGACGACGGCTATCACGACGTCTACAGCAACGCTCGCCCGATCCTGCAGCGTCACGACTGCCCGATGACCCTGTTTGTTGCGACGGGAGCAATCGGAAGCGGCAGAGAATTCTGGTGGGATGCGCTCACGCGCATCTGTCTTGAGACCGCTGAACTGCCTGACCAACTCGACATCACGATCGAGGGAGGCAGGCATCAATGGCTTATCCCGAAGATGGTGGAAAAGGCCGGCCGTGACAAAGTCTACCGGGAGGTGTGGTCGGCGCTCCGAACGCTGCCGTATGAGCGACAGAACGCACACGTCGAAGACATTGCGAAATGGGCGGGCGTTGGTCTCGACGCCAGGCCAGAGCACTGTATTATGACTCCCGCGGAGGTTGGTGACATCAGTGACGACCTGATCACGATCGGCGGTCATACTGTCAGTCATCCCACGCTTCCGGCCCATTCCTTCGCGACCCAGCTTCGCGAGATCGTCGACGGCCGTTCGGCCTGTGAGCAAATGACCGGAAAACGCGCCCTCTCTTTTGCATATCCATTCGGAGACCATGACGCTCTGTCGGTAACTGCCGTCAGGGAAGCGGGATTTGAGTTCGCATGCACGACGCGCGCCGGGTGCGTTGCGCCCGAGGCAGACGTGCTGCGTTTACCTCGATTGTATGTCGGCAACTGGTCAGGGGACGAATTCTTGCGAAAAATTGAGGATCATCTGCTCTGATGAACGCACAGCAGACTACTATTATCACGCCTCGACGCGGCTGGTTTGACCTCGATTTCTGGCACCTGTGGCGCTATCGCGATCTGCTGCTCCTGTTCGCGATGCGCGACATCAAAGTCCGCTACAAGCAGACCTTGCTTGGTCCGGCTTGGCTGATCCTGCAGCCCCTGGCGCTTACCGCAGCCTTGACCACCGTCATCAGCGGTATCGCGGGCATTTCAACCGGTGGCCATCCCGCGCCAATCTTTTATCTGACAGCGCTGGTGCTGTGGTCGTATTTTTCCCAAGTCGTCTCCACCGCGAGCCAGGTCTTCATTGCGAACGGTCATCTTTTCAGCAAGATCTACTTCCCGCGACTCGTCGTTCCCGTGTCGTCGCTGCTGTCGAACAGTGTGGCCCTGGCGATCCAGCTTGGCGTCGCATTGGCTTTCTTGCTCTGGTACCAGCTGACAGGAAAAGTGGACGGGTTGTCGTGGCGCCTCGCGTTCTTTCCGCTGGTGATCATCCAGATCGCGGCATTCTCGTTGGCTGTTGGGCTTTGTCTAGGAGCGTCAACCGCGAAGTACCGCGATACAGCTCATATGACTCCGTTCTTGATTCAGATCTGGCTGTTCGTGACGCCGATCATCTTTCCTTTTTCGGCTATTCCCGAGCAGTACCGGACGCTGACCGGATTTCTGAATCCGCTCGCTGTCATAATTGATGAAGGGCGCTGGTGCTTCTTCGGCACTTCGGCAGTCGGTGCGCCACAAATCGCTGCAGCGCTTGTCATGACCTCGGTCGTGCTGTTCATCGGCGTCGTGATATTTCAACGCGTCGAACGAACGGCCATGGACATGCTGTGAAGAGAAATGACAACCCTTGCGGCCCCGTAGAGAGTGAAGGTCGCCTTTCGTCGGCCGCCGCGCATTCTGCACAACGGGCACGACGCCGATGCCATTGATCTCCGTCATCACGCCTTTCCTCAATGTCGAGCGGTTTCTTCCGGCTGCGATCGAAAGCGTGCGCGCGCAAACCTTCACCGACTGGGAAATGCTTCTCATTGACGACGGATCATTCGACGGGAGCGTTGCAATTGCGGTGGCTGCAGCAACCGGCGATCCGCGAATCCGTTTCATTCGATCGAACGGCCAGCGTCGCGGCGCCGCCGCGGCGCGCAATGCCGGAATTGCGGCCGCGTCGGGCATGTTCTTCACGTTCCTGGATGGCGACGATATATTTGAGCCGGAAAAATTCGAGACGGAACTTGCAATCTTTGATGCGCATCCTCGCGCTAAGGTCCTTTACGGACCGACCCTGTGGTGGTTCCCCGATGAGCCGCACAGGAACTGGACCGACTCGATGCCACACCAATCGGGCCGTCTGCACATGCCGCCCGACCTGCTCGACCAGGTCATCGTGCGCCAGCGGGCTCATGTGCCGTGCATCTGCTCGATCATGGTTCACCACGAAGCTTTGGTAGCGGTGGGCGGCTTCGATGAGGCGTTCGAGCTCTACGAAGACCAGACCCTTCTAGTGAAGCTGCTGTTGCGCTATCCGGTATTCGTGACATCCACGCCCACCGGCCGATACAGGCAGCACCTCGATTCAACATCGGCCAAGGCGACTGCTTCCGGCATCTACGATCGACTGCGCCCGCATGCTGCTCGCATTGGTTTCCTCGAATGGGTTGAGATGCATGCGTCGACCTCGGGATTGATGACGCCGGAGTTGCAGCGAGCGCTCCGCTTCGCATTTGCGCGCTATCCGGCCCAGCGTCGGCCCCTGACACTTCGCGATAGGTTTGACCTCGCCATCGAAGCCGGACGCCGGTTCGCTCGGCGGCTGACGCCACACCGCATCCTGTCGAAGGTGTTCAGGGTGCTGACGAGAGCACGGAAGTAGTGGGCGGGACCGGTGGCGCGGATTGGATCGCGACCGAGCCTGAGATGTCTGATATCAACAATACCGTTTTACGTGAATGACAAGTCGCATCGCCTCGCTGGGGGCGACGTGCTAAAACTGACGAGTGTCCTTTCTGTGCCAAAATTCTGTTTGTTATGCCTAAGGTCGCGTTCGATTTCTGGCAACGAACACCAGCCGTTGCCTCTCTGCGAAGCTAAGGAGAATTTGGCTGTTTCATGATCGCAGTCGTCATAACAACTTACAACCATACTCGCTTTCTTGAGGAAGCCATTCAGAGCTGTCTTCGTCAAAGCCGGCCGATGGATGAAATTATTGTCGTCGACGACGGATCCACCGACAATCCAGCATCGGTTGTCGAGCGTCATCCAGGCGTGCGCCTGATCAGGCAGGACAATTGCGGGCTCGCGGCCGCCCGAAACACCGGACTGGCGGCTTCCAGATCCGATTACATCACCTTTCTGGACGCGGATGATCGTCTCCTTCCGAATGCCATTGAGACGGGCGTGCGAATGCTGGTTGCGCATCCAGATGCGGTTCTCGCTTACGGAGCTCATCGCTTCATCAATGGAAGCGGTGCGATCGAGTCAGACAAGCATCACGTCGCGCTTATTGAAGATCCTTATCTTCAGTTACTGCGGACGGGAAACTTCATTGCGATGCACGCGACCGTGGTTTATCGGCGGGAGAGGCTCGCGGCCATGGGCGGGTTCGACGTTTCAATGCGGTCCTGCGAAGACTATGAGCTATTCTTGCGAATCGCCCGGCGCGGTTCGATCGTAACGCACGACGATGTCGTCGCCGAGTATCGCATGCACGGCGACAACATGTCGAAGAATCGATCGATGATGCTCGCTGCAGCATTGTCGGTGCTTGACAAGCAGTTGGCAGGCCCGGTTGACGACGATGTGCGTCTTGCAGTCCGCGATGGTAGGCGGTTCTGGAAGACCTACTATACCGGAGAGTTGACTACAGAGGCCTTGCGCGCGATCCGCGCCGAACCCGCCAAAGCGATTCGCATGCTGCGGCAGGCTTTGCAGATGTCGCCGCCGATCACGCTGCAAACGGCGGCATTTAGGATAAAGCGCAAGGTCGGCAGGCATGTGCGACGGCTGCTCGGAGCTTCCGGCGCCGATTGGCGGGCTCCGCGCGTCGGTTCGGTGCGGTTTGGGGATTTCGCACGCACGATGCCGATGAGCCACTCATTTGGATATGATCGCGGCAAGCCAATAGATCGGTATTATATCGAGAATTTCCTACAATTGAATGCGGCCGACATACATGGCCGTGTGCTGGAAATCGGCGACAACAGCTACACGATGCATTTTGGCGGTGCTCATGTCGTCAAGAGCGACGTGCTGCATGTTGATCCCGATGATCCAAACGCGACCATCATAGGCGACCTGTCGCAGCCCGGAGTGCTGCCGTCAAACGCCTTCGACTGCATCATCCTCACGCAGACACTTCATCTGATCTTCGACATGTCGGCTGCGGTCGCTGCACTGGCCGAAGCGCTCAAGCCCGGGGGCGTGCTGCTGCTAACTGTTCCTGGCATCACCCCGGTCGATCGCGGCGAGTGGGGCAGCACGTGGTTCTGGTCATTGACGCAGGCGGCGTTGGCGAAGTTGCTTGCGAAATCCTTCAGCACGGCGAACATGGCGCTCGAAACCCACGGCAACGTCTTTGCGGCAGTTTGTTTTCTTCAGGGACTCGCCAAGGAAGAAGTTTCTGACCAGAAGCTCGACGTCCGGGATACCGCCTATCCTATCGTTGTCACGGCGCGCGTCATGAAGGACGGGCTGACCGCGGATCAACCCGGCAGTCGAACCGCAAATGTTACGGCTTGAGATCGATGACAGAATTGCCAGCCGTTGAGGTCCGAGGACTTTCCAAGCGCTACCGGCGCGGCGCGATCGGCGTGCGCTCATTGCGTGAGGAGGTCGAACAACTTGTCGCACGTTTGCGCTCGCGGGAAGCCGAAGCTTCCCTCAACGAATTCTTCGCCATCAAGAACATCACTTTTTCCGTTCCGACTGGCACCGTGTGCGGTATCATCGGACGCAACGGCTCGGGAAAGACCACGCTGCTCAAGGTTTTGACCTCGATCACGGCTCCGGATGAGGGCGAGGCAGTGATGCGAGGCCGGATCGGAAGCTTGCTGGAGGTAGGGGCCGGATTCCATCCGGATCTCGACGGGATCGAGAACATCTACCTCAACGGCGCGATCCTCGGCATGAGTAAGGCAGAGATCACGCGTAAGCTAGACCGGATCATCAAATTTGCCGATATCGGCAGCTTTCTCGAGACGCCGGTCAAGCGTTATTCGTCCGGCATGTATGTTCGGCTTGCCTTCGCGATCGCTGCTCATCTGGAGCCGGAGATTCTCGTCGTCGACGAGGTGCTTGCTGTCGGCGATGCTGAATTTCAAAGGAAATGTCTCGGCACGATGAAGAACGTCGCGGGTGAAGGTCGGACCGTGCTGTTCGTGAGCCACAACATGGCCATGGTCCGGCAGCATTGCACAAAAGCGATTTATCTGGACCGCGGCCTTCTGAAGGATTTTGGCGAGGCATCATCGATCATCGATGCGTACCTGTCGAACACCGCCCCGAGCAGCAACGGATCCGAGCGCGTTGGCGATGATGACCTCTGGATGCAGGTGGCTATTGTGCATCCGGGTACGCACGAGCGCTGCAGCCAGCTCAAGTTTGGCGGCGATTACGATTTTGTGCTGAAGCTGGGCGCGAGGAAATCGTTTCACCGAAGCGTGGTTCATATCCAGATTTTTGATCAGGAAGGCAACTTGATCTCTGTGCTCGAAAGCCTCGCGGAAGGTGTTGGTCAATTCGACATCGTTGGGCAGGCCAAGGTTGTATTCAGCGTGCGATCGTTGGGATTGTTGCCTGGCACTTATAGCGCTGGAGCGGCTCTCTATGCGTGGGGAGAGGATGACCCGGACCTCGCAAGCGAGAACTTGCTGACGTTCGACGTTGTTGCAGCAACAGTCAATGACTCATATTGGCCATATCTCAAAGAGCACGGGATTGTGCGACTGTCGCATTCTGCCCAGTTGCTTAAGGTGGATTGAAGGCGCGTGGAGAGACGTCCTGGCGAATAGATCTTCGATGTAGTTCAATCCGTCGACCGCGCGACCGCAACGCTGAAATCGCGCGCGCCCTGCAAAGACTGAAGGACAATCCGGGCTTGCGGGAACGCCCTCGGTCAGGCATCGCGAAAACGCATAGAGGAAAATTTCTCGCTTGCCGCAGTGGCCGCCGCTCTCGATTGTTTGTTGACCAGGCGGTAGGGCTCTTCAGCAAAAAAAGATCGTCACAACCGGCGGCGATACCAGGCCAGCGCCGTTTCGACGATCCGGTCGATTCCCGATTGCTCAGCCATCCAGCCGAGTTCCCGGGTCGCCTTGCCGGCCGCGGCTACAAGCGCAGGCGGGTCACCTGCCCTGCGCGGACCGTAGGCCACAGGAAGGCGCGTTCCCGAAGCCCGGCTCACCGCATCGACCAACTCGTTCACCGTCGTTCCGGTTCCGGTGCCGAGATTGTAGACGTGGACTCCGGGATCGCGCAGAAGCTTCTCCCCTGCCAGAACATGCGCACGGGCGAGATCGGTGACGTGGACATAGTCCCGCACCGCCGTTCCGTCCCTTGTGTCGAAGTCGGTGCCATTGATGGTAAAAATCCGACCCGACCTGACCGCCGCCTCGATAGCGAGCGGAATGACATGCGTTTCCGGTTCATGCCGCTCACCGACCTCGCCGTCGGGATCACATCCGGCCGCGTTGAAATACCGAAGCACAACCGCGTTGAGGCCATGGGCATCCGAAAGATTGTCCACCATTCGTTCTACGATGAATTTCGACCATCCATAGGGATTGATGGGCGACTGCGGATGCGTTTCGTCAATCGGAGAACGAATCGGAACGCCGTAAGACGCGCAGGTGCTCGACAAGATCAGCTTGTCGACGCCGATCTTCAGCATTTCCTCGAGCAAGACCAGCGTCCCAAAACTGTTATTCCGGTAGTAGAGTTCCGGGCGCTCGACGGACTCGCCGACATAGGCGTAAGCGGCGAAATGCGCCACCAAATCCGGCCGATACTGGTGCAGCGCTGCTGCCACCGC
Source organism: Mesorhizobium sp. WSM4840 (assembly GCF_055811755.1). Taxonomy (NCBI): domain Bacteria; kingdom Pseudomonadati; phylum Pseudomonadota; class Alphaproteobacteria; order Hyphomicrobiales; family Phyllobacteriaceae; genus Mesorhizobium; species Mesorhizobium sp. WSM4840. The sequence continues at coordinate 197,549 of NZ_JBVVQD010000006.1, read as the reverse complement.
TGCGACATCGCAAATATCGCCCTCGACAAGCGGTCCCCATTTGACCGCGTCGCGCCAGCCGCGCGAGAGGTTGTCGTACGCAATGACCGACCAACCGGATTCGGCGAATGCCTTGCAACAGTGTGAGCCGATATAGCCCGCCCCGCCAGTGACCAAGACTGTTTTCATTCGGCTGCAGCGGACCGAGCATATCCCGATGAGACCAAGTCTTCGAAATAGGCAATGGTCGTGGCGAGGCCATCGCGCAATGCAATTCTTGGCTTCCAGTTGAGATCGCGCAAGGCACACCCGATATCAGGCTGTCGCTGCCTTGGGTCATCGACGGGCAAAGGTAAAAACCTGATCTTGGATCGGCTTCCGGTAAGTTCGATCACGAGATTGGCAAGTTCGAGCATCGTGAATTCGACCGGGTTGCCGAGATTGATTGGACCGGTAACATCGTCGGCCGTGTGCATCAGGCGAACCAGACCATCGATGAGATCATTGACGTAGCAAAATGAGCGTGTCTGCTGGCCGGTGCCGTACACAGTTATCGGCTTGTTTCGCAGTGCCTGCATGATGAAGTTGGAAATGACGCGGCCGTCGTCCGGACGCATCCTCGGACCGTAAGTGTTGAAGATGCGCGCTACCTTGATCCGCAGACTGTGCTGCCGCCAATAGTCGAAAAACAGGGTTTCGGCACACCGCTTGCCTTCGTCGTAACAGGAACGGGGACCTATCGGATTTACCCTGCCCCAATAGTCCTCGGTCTGCGGGTGAATCTCGGGATCGCCGTAGACTTCAGACGTGGACGCCTGAAGGATCTTTGCGCGAACCCGCTTGGCGAGCCCCAGCATATTGATCGCCCCATGGACGTTGGTCTTTGTCGTCTGGACCGGATCGAACTGATAGTGAACCGGGCTTGCCGGGCAAGCAAGGTTGTATATTTCATCAACTTCTATGTAGAGCGGAAATGTCACGTCGTGGCGAATGATCTCAAAGGATCTGTTGTCGAGCAAATGCGAGACGTTTCTCCGACTTCCTGTGAAGAAATTGTCGACGCATACAACCTCGTGGCCTTCAGCAAGCAACCGCTCGCATAAGAACGATCCCAGAAAACCTGCGCCCCCCGTCACCAAGACTCGCTTTGCCTGCTGCATTTTAGGGATCCTCACGCCAGTTCTTCACGCAATCGAATGCGCAAAGCCCTGAGGCGAGGATAGGAAAAAAATGCTGCGCAGCAAACACAAAATGTTAACGCACTTGAAATAGGCGCGTGAGGTGTGGCGCAAAAATACGCGAAAAAACCGTTCATTCACCCGTTCTGACGGTTTTCGTCCGAACGTCGGCTTGCCGGCAATCGGCATTTGGACGTGAACGCGCTGCGCCGCAGCATGATCGATTGCTAATTAAGGGAGATGGGTCCTGCACAGTCTTGACCCGGCTCTATCACCGCCGATGAACGCCACGCGACTGGGGGTCAAAAGCTGACATATGCGATGTCCACTTTCGACCCCCTGCATCCTCTCTCCGCCGTGCTACGCCGGTTGCAACTCCCTGCGCGGCAGCCGCGGGAAGGCGATCGCCACCGCAACCGCGCCGAGCCCGACCAGGGCCGAGCCGATGAACAGCCAGGAATAGCTGGCATAGGCATCGAACACCATGCCGCCGGCGAGCGGGCCGAAGGCCATGCCGATGCTGGACAGCATGGTCACAGCACCAAACACCGTGCCGAGGATGCGCTGGCCGAAATATTCGCGCGCCAGCACCGCATAGAGCGGCATCACGCCGCCATAGGTGGCGCCGAAGATGACGGCGAGCGTGTAGAATTGACCAAGCTCACTGACGGCGAGATAGGCTGCGATGACCACGGACTGTATCGCCAGACCGGTAATCAGCACCGGCTTGACCCCCAGCCGGTCGGCGAGCACGCCGTATAGAAGCCTGCCGCCCAGGCCCGCCAGGCCCTCGATGCTGTAGATGCTGACCGCCGCCATCGGCGCTATGCCGCACAGCATCGCATAGCTCACCATGTGGAAGATTGGCCCGGAATGCGCCGCACAGCAGGCAAAGAAGGTCAGTGCCAGCACGATGAATTGCGGCGAGCGCAGCGCCTGCGGAACCGACATGCCTGTATCGTCGGCGGCAAGAGCGGAGGCAGCGTCACTAGCGACAGGCTTGGGCGGCTGACGCACCAGCAATGCGGCCGGCACCAGCAGCGCCCACGCCGCGACGCCGATGACAAACATGGCGGTGCGCCAGTCATAGGCCGAGATCAGCCAGCGCGCGAAGGGCGAGATCGTCATGGGTGCCACGCCCATGCCGGCCGAAACCAGCGAAACGGCAAGGCTGCGGTTCTTGTCGAACCAGGCCGTGGTCAGCGCGATCATCGGCGCAAAGAAGGCGCTTGCCGCGAGGCCGACGAGCACGCCATAGGTGATCTGGAAGACAAGCAGCGAGCCGGTGCGGCTGGCCAGTACCAATGCCAGCCCGAGCAGCACCGCACCTATCATCACGACAATGCGAGCGCCGTAGCGATCGTAAATGGCGCCCCAGGCGAAGCCGCCGAGGCCCATTACCAGGAAGTTCAGCGTCATCGCGCTCGATATGCCGGCACGCGACCAATCTGTGTCGAGCGCCATCGGTTCGAGGAAGATCGCCAGCGAGAACATCGCCCCGAGGGCGACACAGGTCATCAGGGCGCCAGCCGCGACGATGACCCAACGATAGGAAATGCGCATATTTTTCTCCCGAGATCGTTTGGACACGGCGCGACTTCTTTCGAGCTTCGTCACACCGCTTGCGTCCGAAGGACGATGGCGACATTTCGAATCCTACAATCCGGTTGCATTTTTTATCCAGTCAGGAAATCGCGCCACTCAATTGCTCCATTGCATTGACCGTGCACCGCCCTGAGCTAGATTTCCAACCTGGCGATCAGGAGCTAACAGGCATGGAACTTCATCGCGGCCGTCTCATCGACCACGTCCAGCTGGTGGTTAGGGATCTTGCCGCCAGCCGCCGCTTCTACGAGGCGGTTTTCAGCGTGCTCGGTATTCCCATCGGCGGCAGCGCCGAGGATTACTTCTGGGCCGACGAGCTGTTCGTCTCCAGCATCGATAGCCGGGCGGCCAGCGGACAACTGACGGGGCGCCACCACCTTGCCTTCCAGGCAAAGGACCGCGCGATGGTCGACGCCTTCTATAGAGCCGGCCTCGACGGCGGCGGCACGGACAACGGCGCACCGGGCGAGCGGCCGCACTACCATCCCGGCTACTATGCCGCCTTCCTGCTCGACCCCGACGGCAACAACATCGAGGCCGTCTTTCACGGCCCAGCCAACCGCAGCGTCGCCTCGGTGAAGATTGCGTTCTGATGACCGGGTGACGGATCGACGACGGACGCTGTCCCGACCTATCCTATCGTGTCAGCGCCGCCATCTGGTTCGCCAGGAAGTCGACGAACAGCCGCGCGCGGACCGGTAGCTGTCGCCCGTACGCATGGACGATGTGCACCGGCATGGTCGGCATCGCCACCTCGGGCAAGATGCGGACCAGGCGGCCGGCGTCGAGATCGTCCTGCACGGCAAACTGCATCAGATGCGCGATGCCGGCTCCGGCAAGCGCCGCTTGCCGGATGGCGCCGCCGTCATCGGTATCGAGCCGCCCGTTCGGCACGATTGTCGTGCCGTCGGCGAAGGTGACCGGATAAGGCCGGCCGGCCATCTGGTAGCGAACGAAATCGTGGCCTTGCAACGCCTCGATCGTGGCCGGCCGTCCGCGCCGTTCGACATAGGCCGGCGACGCCACCAGCACGATCGGCAGATTGGCGATCTTGCGCGCGATGAGCCCGGTGTCCGATAGCGCCCCCATGCGCACCGCGACGTCATATCCTTCGCGGATCAGGTCGGCGTGGCGGTCGGTAACGTTGAGTTCCAGTTTCACCTCGCTGTGCTGAGCCAGGAACGCTTGTGCCCAAGAGGCGATCAGGCCGCGCCCGAGTTCGACGGATGCCGTGACGCGCAGCAGGCCGCGCGCCGTATCGGCCATCTGGACGATGTCCTCGGCATCATCGAGCGCTCTGAGCAAAGGCGCGATCCGCTCGTAATAGGCGAGGCCTTCGCTGGTCAGGCCCAGCCGGCGCGTCGAGCGCTGGATCAGCCTGACGCCCAGCCGGCGCTCGAGCCGCGCCACGCTCTTCGACACCGCCGAGGGACTGGAGCCGACCAGCCGGCTGGCGGCATGGAACGAGCCCGCATCGACCGTGCGCACGAAGGCGACGAGACCGGCGGTCTTTTCGAGGATGGTGGTCATTCAAGAATTCCAGGCACGAAAGAACCGATCGAGGCGATCCTAATACGCTATCCGATCACTATTAAATACCGCCCATCATCAGCAAAGGAGAAATTTGATGAGCAACCTGAACGGCAAGGTCGCCATCGTCACCGGCGCCTCCAAGGGTATCGGCGCCGGCATCGCCAAGGGCCTTGCAGCGGCCGGTGCCGCCGTCGTCGTCAACTATGCCTCGTCGCGGGAAGGCGCCGACCGCGTCGTTGCCGCGATCAAGGACGCAGGCGGCCGAGCCGTCGCCGTCCACGGTGATGTGTCGCAAGCGGCTGACGTGCACCGCCTGTTCGAGGCGGCCAAATCGTCGTTCGGCGCGGTGGACATACTGGTCAACAATGCCGGCGTGTTCGCGTTCGAACCGCTGGAAGCCGTGACCGAGGCCGAGTTCCACCGCGAGTTCGACACCAATGTACTGGGCACCATCCTGGCCATCCGGGAAGCGGTGAACCATTTCGGCACCAGAGGCGGCAGCGTGATCAACATCAGCTCGGTCGCCAGCCTCAACCCGCAGCCGAACTCGCTGGTCTACGCCGCCACCAAGGGCGCGGTGGATTCGATCACGCTGTCCATGTCGCGGGAGCTCGGCGCCCGCAACATCCGCGTCAACGCCATCGCCCCGGGCGGCGTCGACACCGAAGGCCTGAAGCGGATAGGCATCGTCGGCAGCGAGTTCGAGAAGCAGGTCATCGCCATGACCCCGCTCGGCCGCTTCGGACAGCCCGACGACATCGCCCGCATCGCAGTGTTCCTCGCCTCCGACGAGGCATCGTGGCTGACCGGCGAGCGCATCACCGCCTCGGGCGGTTGGCGGTAGGGATAGAGGGCGCGGACCGCCGTTTCACGGACCATGCCCAACGCAGCGCAACGTCGATAAAACACTGCAATCGATGACGGGAGCGATTTAAGACCTATGTTGCGTCGAGGGAGGAGCGCCGTGCGGTATCGATGACAGCGAGAAGCCGGGGAGATAACGGATGACGGACGACGAAAGAGCAATCCGAAAGCTGGTCGAGACGTGGATGGATGCGAGCAAGCGTGGAGACACCGCGACCGTCCTCAGCTTGATGACGGACGACGCGATCTTCATGGTTCCCGGCCGGGAGCCCTTCGACAAGGAGATCTTCGCGGCGGCCGCGGAGGAGATGGCCGGCGTTCATGTCGACGGCACGAACGAGATCGTTGAACTACAGCTTCTCGGCGACTGGGCCTTCATGCGCGGTCGTATCGATATGACCGCGACGCCGCCGAACGGGAAGCCGGTGCGTCGATCGGGATATACGCTGACGCTCCTGCGCAAGGAGGCTGATGGTGCGTGGCGGCTCGCGCGCGATGCAAACCTGCTGACCCAGCAAAGCTAGAGCCGGTCTCCGGCATCTCTGCACCGGAAGGCACGCCAGGGGGAGCGATAAGATGGCAAAGATGCGATACAGATCGCCCTGAGCAGCGTTCCCCTCGTCCACCTGATCACACCGGCAAGAGAGCGTTCGGCTTGACATCGGCGATGGAGGCGAAAGTGTGCGTTTCGCGCACGCCGGGCAGTGGCAGGATGACCCGCTGCAGGAAATCCTGGAACACCGCCATATCGGCGATCCGCGCCTTGACCAGATAATCGAAACCGCCAACCACCATGTGGCACTCCAGAACCTCCGGAGCTTTCGCCACGGCTTCGGCGAAGCGGTCAAAGACGTGCGGCGCCGTGTGATCAAGCCGGACCTCGATGAACACCAGCGTTCCCCGGCCGACCTTGCGCGGATCGAGCATGGCCCGGACCGCGGTGATGAACCCGTCGCGGAACAGGCGCTTCACCCGCTGGCTGGTTCCGGTCGGCGACAGCCCGACACGCCCGGCAAGATCAAGCGTCGTCCGGCGCCCGTCCTCCTGCAGCAGCCGGAGCAGGCTGCGGTCTATCTGGTCGAGGTCGCCCATTTCACAATCCACGCCATTTCAGTGACTTGTGTGCCGATTTCACGCAGAGTGGTCAAAATCAACGTATTTCATCACATGAAACCTTGCAATAGCCTGCGCTTCCCTCATCCGCTCAAAGCAAATGTGGTGAGCCGATTTCGACGAAACAGGGGTGCAGGATGACCAAGGAATTGTTCAGCCCAGCCGGCGAGAGTGCGGCGGAAATCAGCAAGGGAGTGACCGAGATCCTGGTGCTGAGCGAAGCCGACGTGATGACGTGCATCGACCTCAGCCAGCTTCTCGATGTTCTGGAAGACGGCTTCAAGGCGCTGTCACAAGGCAAGGTCGTCAATCCACCCCGACCACAACTCGACATCCCCGGGGCCGGCTACAGCCTCGCCATGCCGGCCTGGATGGAGGGCATGAACCTGACCGTCAAGATCGTCAACGTCTTCGAAGGCAACCTGGCAATCGGCCTGCCCAGCCACCTCGCCACCATCAGCCTGTTCGATCCGCTGTCCGGCCTGCCGGTCTGCATCATGGACGGCACCTTCATAACCGCGGTGCGAACCTCCGGCTCCGCCGTGCTGTCGGTGCGCGCGCTTGCGCGCCGGGATGCCAGGATAGCTACGGTGGTCGGCGCCGGCGTGCAGGCCAACCAGCACCTGCATCTGTTGCCGCTGGTGCGCGACTTTGCCGAAATCCGCGTCACCTCGAAGAGCTTCGACGATGCAGCAGCGCTTGCCCGGCTGCATCCGTCGGTGGTGGCGGTCGCCGACCTCGAGGCGGCGGTGCGCAGCTCCGATGTGGTGTGCCTGGCGACGCATTCCTACGAGCCGGTGATCAAGGCAGACTGGGTTCGGCCGGGCACGCATGTCTCGTCGGTCGGGGTGGCGCCGCCCGGCGGTGAAATGCCGATCGAGCTCATCGGCAAATCCAGTCTTTTTGTCGAGACCAAGGATGCATTCAAACCGACCCCGGTCGGTTCTTGCGAGCTTGCCGGCATCGACCCTGATTTCGGCACCGAGCTTGGCGCCATGCTGCTCGATCGCGCGCCAGGCCGCGTTTCGAATCAACAGATCACCACCTACAAGGCGATGGGCATTGCGATGGAAGACATGGTCGCCGCCGATCTCGCCTATCGTTGCGCCCGACGTGTGCGCAAGGGAAAGCTCGTTGTGCTGTAGGCGCGTGCCGCGAGCCAGGCTGGGATCGACGTTGCTGACAATGGCGCTTTCGCGGAGGCGGTCGGGCTAAAGGCCGGCCCCTCAGGCCGGCTCGCGCTTCAGCGCCTGCGCCATGCAGTGGATGCCGCCGCCGGTCTTCGAGATCTCGCTCATGTCGACGGCCGCGACCTCGAAGCCGCGCGCCTTGAGCTGACCGATCAGCGTCTGGCTGGATGTCGGCGCGATCACCCTGTCCTTGCCCAGCGACATGAAATTGCAGCCGAGCGCCATCGTATCCTGGAACGGCACGTCGATGATCTCGTGGCCCTTGCCCTTCAGCCAGTCGACGATGCCAGGCTCCGTGCAGGCGAGGCAGACGGCGGTCAGCTTCTCGGCGATCGGCACCACCATCAGGTCGATATGGACATAATATTCGTCGATGAAGGCGATGCGGGTCTCCCAGCCCTCCTTGTCGAACCAGGCCTGGACCTGGCGCGCGCCCTCCTCCTGGGTGCGGGCGCCGCCGCAGCCGATCAGCACCACGCCGTCCTCGATGACGTTGAAGTCGCCGCCCTCGAAGGTGCCCGCAGTTACCATGTCGTAGATCGGGATGCCGAGCTTCTCATAGGTGCGGATCGCCGCATAGTTCTCGCCGCGCCGCCACCATTGGGACATGGCGGTGATAATGGCGCCATACGGCGTCATGACGCTGGAATCGCGCGAATAGACCTGCATCGGCAGCTCCGGCGTCGGCTCGTGCCAGTGGATGTTGACGCCGAAATGCTCGTAGGCGGCGACCAGGTCCTTGTGCTGCGCCTGCGCGATCTGGATGTTGCACGGCGCCTCGCGCAAATGCTTGCGCGACAACGAGCTGGTCGAGAGGTGGCGCAGGAAATTCGGCGAACCGAGCAGCACGTCGGTCAGGACGTCGGTCTCGTTGGCGAAGCCCCAGGCGGTCAGCGGCTTGGTGCCGCCGGCCGGATTGCGGCGCTGCAGTGAAAACGGCTCGGTGACGATGCGATCATGGACGGTCATGGGGTTCTCCTGGCTTGAATGATCACGCGGCTTGATTGCTTGGTATCCACCAGTCCCTTCCGCGCGGGGTGGTGACATATTCCGGCCAGCGGAAATGGATCGGCGGTTCGTAGTCGCAGAGCGGCGCGAGCCAATTGCTGCCACCAATGCCGCCGCCGGTGCGGCTGACGAATTCGTCCATCGCGGCTTCGCGGGCCGCCTTGTCTTCCAGCAGGCGAAGTGCCGCCAGGGCGATCGTCTTCGCGGCGCAGGTACCCATCGGATCGATGGTGGCTGAAATGCCGCCCAGCGCGTTCATCGCCCAGGACGGATACGCCTGGCCGTTCTCGGACCGCAGCGCCGGCCGGGCGACATAGAACCGCGCCGTCGGCGCGTGCCACGACATGTCGGTGTAATCGTCGGAGGTCGAATTGAGCTGCGATGGCGGCAGGTCGCGGCGCAGCAACGCCTCCGCCTCCTCAGGCGCGATCAGTTGCTCCAACTCGGCGATAAACGGCTCATCGGTCGCCGCGCCGCCGGCATTGACCTGGATTTCGCGCGCGATCGTCTTGGCCGTCTCGTCCCAGCGCGGCGGCCCGACCTTCGACAGCGCCTCGTAGGCAATCATTGCCATGGCGTGGTTAGCCAGCCCCGGCCGCGACTTCGACACCCAGTGCCGCTCGTAGCGGCAGCCGCTCATTTTCGCGGCGGCTTCGGCATTGCGGTCGAGCACGGCGGTCACCTGCTCGGCCATCGCAAGCGTCGGCACGCGGATCATGTACTGGATCTCGGCCAGACCCGCCGGCAGATTGTCGGCGGTCGCCTGCCCTGCCGTCAGGACCGCTTCGCTGATCGACCAGCCGCCCTGATGCGGCAGCATGGAATCGCGCAGCGCCTTGGAGGCCATGTACATCATCATGAGCGCGTCGTTGGCGCCGGGCGCCCTCACCGCCGAATGCGCCTGCGGAATCGGCGCGCCATCGCTTGCGCGAACCCAATTTTCGGGTTCGTCGCACACAAAGCGGTAGATCATCGCGTAGGCCGCGCCGCAATGCGTGTCCCAGCGCGCCGTGTTGCAGAGCGGCAGCATGTAGAAGGGATGGAAGGAGATCATGCCGGCGAGGCCATCATAGTAGCCCTTTGCCGCATGGATCGGCTTCGATCCTCGCACTTTCTCCGCCGGCTCGCCGGTGAAACGCAGCGTGCCCGATATGCCGTGGCGCTGCATCGCCGCCTTGGCCGCCAGCAGACCGCCGAGGCTGGCAATGCCCAGCCCCGAATGCGGATCGGTGTGGCCGCCGGCCTCAGCGCCTAGACCCGGACGCGGTCGCTTGACGGTCGCCGCATCCTGGCAATTGCCAGGTACCGCGTCATACTCGGCATACATGCCGATGGTCGGCCCGGCGCCGTTGGTCCAGTGGGCGCAGAAGGCGGTGGGCATCCCGCCGGAGCCTTCCTCGACCGAAAAGCCCTCGTGCTTCAGATGCTCGACATACCAGGCGGCCGACTGGTATTCGCGCCAGGCGGTCTCGCCGAAATCGAAAATCGTCCGCGTCCACGCCGACAGCGACGGCTGGATATCGTCGAGACAGGCAAGCGCGGTTGCTTGGGCCGAGGTGGTCACCGGTTCCTCCATGGGTGAAAGAAAGCAGTGAAGCGCCCCGCCAAAAAGTGATATGTTTTCCCGGCTCATGCAAATTCGGTTCACCTCTTGAGAATTCCATCGACGCAGGCGCTGCGCGCCCTCGACAGTTTTGCCCGCCACGGCAGCGTCTGGCGCGCCGCGGACGAACTGCATCTGACCCGCAGCGCCGTCAGCCATCAGCTTCGCCTGCTCGAACGCGATCTCGGCTTCGATCTGCTCGAGCGCATCGGCAAGGGCGTGGCGTTGACGCCGCGCGGCCAACGCTATGCCAGTGACGTGCGCAAGGCGCTGACGGTGCTGGGCGATGCCGTAACGGGCCATGCCGGCACCGGCGTCGGCGGCTCGTTCAGCGTCAGCTGCACGCCGGGCTTCGCCTCGCTGTTCCTTTGTACTCACATTGGCGAATTCCGGCAGATGTACCCCGATGTCGCGCTGCGTATCCTGACGCCGCGGCGGCTGGACGATGTCAGCAATGCCGACGCCGACGCCTTCATCGCCTTCGGCGTCGGCAACTGGCCGAACCGCGCGGTCGAGCTGTTGTGCGAAATCTCGTTCACGCCGCTGTGCAGCCCGACCCTGCTCAACAAGATCGGCGGGTTTTCCAAGCCCGCCGACGTGCTGCGCGCCAATCTCCTGCATCTGGGCGACACCGAGGACTGGGCGCGCTGGCTGGCGCTGTCGAAGGTCGAAAATCCCGACATCGAGGGCGGCATCTTCTTTTCCGACATGAACCTGGTCTTTTCGGCGGCGATCGCCGGCCAAGGCATCGCCATGGGCGACGAGCTGACCAGCCGCCGGGCGCTGAGCGAAGGCCGGCTGGTCCGCCCGTTCGACATCGCGATCAGTTCGCCGCGCTCCTATTTTCTCGTTTCCGAACATGCCAAGGCGGCGCATCCGGTGCTGAATGTTTTCAGTGGATGGTTGCGGTCGAAGCTGTCGGAGAACCAGCGTTAATCTCCCCTCCTTGAGGGGGGAGATGGCCGCGAAGCGGCCAGAGGGGGTCGCTTCGGCTGGACTCGGCCCGGTCTGCTTTCAAAGAAAGAGGAAGTCGCCACTCCACGCGAGACGACCCCCTCTGTCGCCTTCGGCGACATCTCCCCCTCGAGGCGCCATAGATGAATCAAATTTGCCGGTCAGGCGAAAACTATTCGGTTGCGGTGAGCCGCCGCCCTGCCTACGATTTCAATCAGCATTGAGGACAAAGGCAGGATGCAGCAACCCGGCCGTGCCGCAGAGATCAAGGCAATCGGGATCGGCAAGAGCTTCGGCTCGTTCCGTGCGCTGGACGACCTGACGCTCGATATCGGCCGCGGCGAGTTCCTGACCCTGCTCGGGCCGTCAGGTTCGGGCAAGACCACCTTCCTGATGATCCTTGCCGGTTTCGTGCAGCCGACCGACGGTCGCCTGTTCAGCGACGGCGTCGACATCACCGAGCGGCCGGCCGAGCAGCGCGCCGCCGGCATGGTTTTCCAAGGCTACGCCCTGTTCCCGCATATGAGCGTCGAGGCCAACATCGCCTTCCCGCTCAAGGTGCGCAAGAAATCGGCGGCCGACATCAAGCGACGCATCAGTGAGATGATCGAGCGCGTCGGGCTGAAAGGTCACGAGAAGAAACTGCCGTCGCAATTGTCCGGCGGCCAGCAGCAGCGCGTCGCGCTGGCGCGTGCCTTGGTGTTCGAGCCGGGCGTGCTTTTGCTCGACGAGCCGTTCTCGGCGCTCGACAAGGGCCTGCGCGGCCAGATGCAGGCCGAGATGAAGCGGCTGCACCAGGAAACCGGCACCACCTTCGTCTTCGTCACCCATGACCAGAGCGAGGCGCTGGCGCTGTCGTCGCGCGTCGCCATCTTCAACCACGGCAAGTTGCTGCAGGTCGGCGCGCCTGACGAGGTCTACGACCGGCCGGCCAACCGCTTCGTCGCCGAGTTCCTCGGCGAGATCAACATGCTGCCGCTGAAGGACGTGCGCAATGCCGACAACGGCGCCACCGGCCTGTGCGAAGACCGCACCATCACGCTACGCGGCAATGCAAGCGCCGTCGGCAGCAACGCCATCCTGGCGATCCGGCCCGAATACATGTCGATCGCGCTCGAAGCGACAGCCGGCGAGAACGGCATCGCCGCGACTGCGGTCGCCTCGACCTATCTCGGCGCTGCGACACGGCTCGATCTCACGACGCGCCAGGGTGCCAAGGTGACGGTGTCGGTGCCGAACGAGGTCGCCGCTTCGGCACTCGGCAAGGGCAATTCCGTGTGGCTGACATGGCCGGCGGAAAAAGGTTTCCTCCTTCCGGATGGAGGACAATGACGATCGGCGTGGCGAAGCTGAAATCGCCAGGCTGACTTTCGGGAAATATCAACGACAAAAAGGGGAACTGACATGACCAGCAATTCAAAGATGAGCGAAACCAAGAAACACTCGATCGAGACGCTCTCCGCCAGGGCCGCGCGCGGCGAGATCTCGCGCCGGCAGTTCACGCAACTGGCCGCACTCGTGCTGGCCGGGACGCCGATGCTGCTGCGCTCGACCGGCGCCTTCGCGCAAGCCAAGGAACTGGTCCTGGTCAACTGGGGTGGTGACGCCATCACCGCCTATGACGCGGCCTATGGCCAGGCCTTCACCAAGGAGACCGGCATCACCGTCAAGATGGATGGCTCCGGCCCGACCGAGGGCGCGATCGCGGCGCAGTTCAAGAGCGGCGCCCCGACTTGGGACCTGGTCGACGTCGACCCGTTCTCGGCCATCACTCTCGGCGCGCAAGGCATGCTCGAACCGATCGACTATTCGATCGTCGACAAGAAGAAGATGCGCGAGGGCTTCGGCTGGGAGCACGCCGCCTCGACCTATTTCTTCTCCTATGTCATCGCCTATGATTCCGAAAAATTCGGCAGCCAGGCACCAACCGGCATGGCCGACTTCTTCGATGTGACCAAATTCCCCGGCAAGCGCTCGCTCTACAAATGGGGCGTGTCGAGTTGGGAAGCGGCACTGCTCGCCGACGGCATCGCGCCGGCCTCGCTCTACCCGCTCGACCTCAAGCGCGCGCATGATAAGATCGCCGCCCTCAAGGAGAATGTCGTCGCCTATTGGGGCGGCGGCGCCGAAAGCCAGAGCGTGCTGCTCGACGGCGAGGCCTCGATGGCGATCGTCTGGTCGACCCGGGCGTCGCTGATCGAGCAGGATTCCGGCGGCAAGATCAAGTTCATCTGGGACCAGGGCCTGATCTCGCCCGGCGCGCTCGCCGTGCTCAAGGGCAATCCCGGCGGCAAGGACGCGGCGATGAAGTTCATCGCCAGCGCCCAGGATCCGGAGAAGCAACTGATCATGTTCGACAAGCTCGGCCAGGGTCCGGCCAATCCGGCCACCGACGCGCTGATCCCCGCCGACAAGAAGCGCATCAACCCGGTCGACCCCGAAAACATGAAGAAGCAGATACCGCTCGACATGGAGTGGTACGCCAAGAACTACGGGGCCGCACTCGACGAATACACGAAGATCATCTCCGCCTGATAGACCGGGATAACCGGGGCCGAGATGAAAGCATATCTCTCCGACAGGATGGGCGCGGCGCTGCTGATGGCGCCGCTGCTCCTCTTCCTTGCCGCCGCCTACGCCTGGCCATTCTTCGGCGTTGTCAACTGGAGCTTCACCCTGCCCGAGCCGGGGCTCGGGCAATATGGCACGCTGTTAAGCGACCCGCTGGTGCAGTCGGTGTTTGTCCGCACGCTGCGCATCGCCGCAATCGTCACAATTGTTTCGGTTGCCGCCGCCTACGCCATCGCCGTGGTGTGGGTGCGCGGCACGCCGGCGCAGCGCGTGATCGCCGAGTTCTGCATCCTGGTGCCGTTCTGGATCTCGGTGCTGACGCGCGCCTTCGGCTGGGTGGCGCTGCTTTCCAATCGCGGCCTGTTCAACACCTGGCTGCAGGCGATCGGCTTCATCTCAGAACCGCTGACGCTGGTGCGCAACGAATTCGGCGTCATCGTCGGCATGACGCATTTCCTCATTCCTTTCGCCGTGTTTCCACTGGCGTCTTCGATGCGCAGCCTTGACGACCGCGTGCTGCTGGCGGCGCGCGGGCTCGGCTCCAGCCGCATGCGCACCTTCTGGTCGGTGTTCATGCCGATGACGCGCTCGGGCATCATCGGCTCGGCGCTCATCGTCTTCGTCTTTTCGCTCGGCTTTTTTGTGACGCCGGCGATCCTCGGCGGCGGCCGCAGCGTGATGGTCGCCGAGTTGATCTACCTCCGCATCTTCCAGAGCCCGGACTGGGGCCTGGGGGCGGCGATCAGCGTCGTACTGGTGCTGTTCGTCGGCGCACTGATGGCGCTGGTGTTCCGTTATGTCAGGCCGAGGCAGCTAATCTGATGCCGACCTACCGCCCCGGCCCCGTCTCGCTGGTCCTCGCCGCCCTGGTTGCGCTGTTCCTGCTGTTGCCGCTGCTTGCCGTGATCCCCGTGTCGCTGACGCCGACCCGCATGCTGGCAATGCCGTCCGGCGAATTGTCGCTGCGCCACTACCGGGCGCTGATCGAGGATCCGCGCTGGATTAACTCGATCCTGCTCTCGATCAGGATCGGCGTCGTCAGCAGCGCCTTCTCCACCGTGCTGGCGCTCTGCTTCAGCCTTGGCGTGTGGATGTTCCAGCCGCGCTTTACCGCCGCGCTGGTCGGCTTCGTGCTGCTGCCGATGGTGGTGCCGCCGGTGGTCTCGGCGATCACGCTCTACTTCCTGCTGACCTCGATCTCCGGTGCCAGCTCGTTCTTCGGCTATGACACCTGGCTCGGTGTCGCCATGGCGCATGCGGTGATGACGGTGCCCTTCGCCACGGTGCTGATCCTGGTGTCGCTCAGCCAGCTCGACCGGCGCATCGACCTTGCAGCGCGCGGTCTCGGCGCCACGGTATGGGAGCGCGCCACGCGCATCATCATGCCCAACATCAAATTCGGCATCGTCACCGCAGCCCTGCTGTCCTTCGTGCTGTCATGGGAAGAGATCGGCGTCACCCTGTTCATCACCTCGGTCAACGCCATCACGCTACCCAGGCTGATGTGGATGGGCCTGCGCGACAACATCGACCCGGCGATTGCCGCACTCTCGGTGATCCTGATCATCATCACGGTGCTGGTGCTCGCGGCGCGCAGCCTTGTGGTCAGGCTGCGCCGGGCGCATTAGGGCAGAAGCGTGCCTGCCCTACCCGGGTCGGCATGCACCGCAAGGCCATTGCGTTCGTTGCATTGGAACGGGACGCCCACCGACTCCTGGCGGCGGAGCGCCGCCTTCACGCCATGGTGACAGGCACGAATGAAACCTTGCGCCACGATATGCGTTTTGGTGGGTTCAACTCATCAAAGGTTCCACCATGAACCAAGGATGGTTTTCCAAGCCGGTTGCGGTTTCGGTCGGCATCACGGGAGCGATCCGACATATTTCCAACGCACAACAGGCCGTCGAATTGCTGACAGGCCAGTGGCGCGACGCCGGCAGTCTGCAACACAGCTCAGCGCTGCGCGCATGCCGCCGGGCCATGAGCGGCGATGTTACAACCGAAGCCGCAAGAGATGCCTTTGTCGGCGCCGCGCGGGAGGCGCATGTTCTGGTCGAGTGAGCGGCCGAACAGAGCCGGATAGATGGCGGGCCATACTAAGGCAAGCTACCCCATGGCGTGGCGGATGGTCTTGGACAGACGGCTGAGGAATGCCGGCCTCGACGAGGCGTCAAGCTTCCAAGACAGCACCGCGGTCGCCATTTTCCGCGGCAACACCCCGACCGATAGGAACCAGGCGGCAAGGACGGCGCGCCGGCGCAGGGACGCCGTCATTTCGAGGCTGGCCACGGCGCCAGCCGCCCCGAGCGCCAGCCGGGAATCATTGGCCACGGGGTGCTGGCGCTTGTCTGCGCACAGCGACGCCAGCCGCTCTTCCAGATGGACCGGATCGTGGCGGACAGCCTCCGACGGCACAATTGTCAGGCCGATCCCGGAAGCATGGTCCGACAGCGCCTGCATGCGGCGGAAATCGTGGGTTACCCTCCAGCGTGCCCGCTCGGCGAGCTTTTCACCGAAGACCGAATGGTTGGCGCCGTGGATCCGGTAGGCGCCGAGGCATTCGTCGATGGACTGGACGTGCCCGTAAAGCGGCGCCAGCGTTGCAAGATAGCCATCGGCTCCCTGGCGGAACTCCGGCTCGGGAATCGGCATGATCGATTCCAGGGTTGAGCGGTCAAAGGCCAGCCCGCTGGTCACAGTCGTCTGATAGCGGCCCTTGTGCAGGAGTTTCGGCATGACGTCGCCGCTGTCGAAAGGCAGTTCGGGCGGCGGAAAGACATCCTTGATGCGTTGTCGTTCGTCGACGATATGCAACCTGGACTGCACCTGGGCGGTTGCCGCGTCCCAGGTGTCGACGATCCTGGAAATGGCGGTCGGATAGAGAAAGTCGTCGGCGTCGAGGAACAGGACGATCTTGCCCGAGCTTGCCGCAAAGCCGGTGTTGAAAGCGGCGGCATGCCCGCCATTTTGCGCTCGCGGGCAGGCGAGGATCCTGTCCCCATATGATTTCATGATTGTCGTCGAATTGTCCTGCGATGCATCGTCGACGACGATGACTTCGACATCCGCGTAGTCCTGCTCCAGGGCGCTGTCGATGCTGCGTTTGAGGAAACGCGCGTAATTGTAGTTCGGGATGATGATGGATACCGGAATCCTCGGGACAGACTGCATCGCATTTGACCTCGCATCTTGCTTTGGTTTCGGCAAAATCCCGCGCACGGGCCTGCCCCCTCTTCAAGTGCCCGACGAGTTTCCTGAGGAAAAGCCTGCGGCTTTCCATCAGGAGACGGGCTCGCTTTGCGACTTCGTACTGAGGCCGCCATGCCTTCGAGGGCTGCCGCCTTGGTCAAGGTTGTGGTCGGCGGCAGCAAAAGCTCCGACGGTTTTCGGCCGGTCGCAACCGAGCCCGACGGAAATGTCTCGCCCTTCGGTCGCGATCAGGTCGGGATCGAGGTGGACGGGCGCCTTGAAGGCATGGCGGATACTGACCTTCAAATACGGCTGGAACAAGCCCCGCACCAAGAACAAGACTCACAAGTCTGTTACATCTGAGGCAGCGCGCAGCGGCGTGGACTGTGGATAATCGCAGATGTTGGAGGTTGGCGGCGGCTATACCGAAGCCGGCGGCAGCCGGGCTTCGGTATATGACCGTGCAGCCTGAACGTCAGGCTGCCTGCAGCCCCGGCAACGACAGATCGGCTTCCTCCGGCAAGTCGCCGGCCATCGCGGCGGCAAACTTGGTCTGGTCGAGTTCCCCTTCCCAGCGCGCCACGACCACGGTCGCCACCGCATTGCCGACGAAGTTGGTCAGTGCCCGGCACTCCGACATGAAGCGGTCGACGCCGAGGATCAGCGCCATGCCGGCGAGAGGCACGGTGGGAACTACCGAAAGCGTCGCGGCAAGCGTGATGAAGCCGGCACCGGTGATGCCGGCGGCACCCTTGGAGCTCAGCATGGCGACGGCGAGTAGCAGGATCTGGTCGCCGAAGGTGAGCGGCGTGTCTGTCGCCTGCGCGATGAACAGCGCGGCCAGCGTCATGTAGATGTTGGTGCCGTCGAGGTTGAAGGAATAGCCGGTCGGGACGACCAGGCCGACCACCGAGCGGTTGCAGCCCGCGCGCTCCATCTTGGCCATCAGGCCCGGCAGTGCCGCTTCCGAGGACGAGGTGCCGAGCACCAGCAGCAGCTCTTCCTTGATGTAGCGGATCAGCGCCAGGATCGAGAAGCCGTTGTAGCGGGCGACCGCGCCGAGCACCACCAGCACGAACAGCAGCGCGGTCAGGTAGAATGTGCCGATCAGCATGGCGAGGTTGGCGATCGAGCCGATGCCGTATTTGCCGATGGTGAAGGCCATGGCGCCGAAGGCGCCGATGGGCGCGGCCTTCATCAGGATGGCGACGAGGCGGAAGATCGGCGTGGTCAGTGCCTGCAGGAAATCGACGACCGGGCGGCCGCGGTCGCCAACCAGCGCAAGAGCGAGCCCGAACAGCACCGAAAAGAACAGCACTTGCAGGATGTCGCCCTTCGCAAAAGCGCCGGTGATCGTGTCGGGGATGATGTTCATCAGGAAGCCGACGATGCTGGTGTCGTGCGCCTTTTCGGCATACGTCGCCACTTTTGTGGCGTCGAGCGTAGCCGGATTGATGTGCATGCCGGCGCCGGGCTGGACGACATTGGAGACGACGAGACCGACGACCAGCGCCAGCGTCGAGAACACCAGGAAATAGATCATCGCCTTGCCGGCGACGCGGCCCACCTTCTGCAGGTCGGAAACGCCGGCGATGCCGGTCGCCACCGTGAGGAAGATCACCGGCGCGATCACCATCTTCACCAGCTTGATGAAGGCGTCGCCGAACGGCTTCATCGCCTCACCGGTTTCGGGATAGAAGTGGCCGAGAAGCACGCCGGCGGCGATCGCCGCCAGCACCTGCACATAGAGATGCCGGTAGAAAGGAAGTTTGCCGCGCGGCTCGGCGGCAGCGAATACTGTCTGCATGACGTCCTCCATTGTGCTCCGATCGAAAGCTCGACCTCCCGGAGCAATTGCGTTGACCCCCAGCAGCCTCGCGACCGCCGAAGTCGTGTCTGCAACTGCCGTGCCAAGTGCGCGGAAAAGAGACTATCAATTTGATTTTATTGAGTATTCCAGAACTCACGAGGTCGCTTCGCACACAGAAAGTGCGGATATTCGCATAGCCGAATTGTGATTTGTGCGAAATCATGCACAAATAGGCGATGCTTCAACGCCCCTCCGCTGCCTTGTCGTCGACGCCCGAGCAACTCGGCAGGCGAGCGCGCCATGCCTGGCTGCTGTTTGCGGCCATCGCCCTTGCGATCGCCACGGTCGCACTTTACAGCGCCGGCCTCTATGGCCGCACCACCGAGGTCAGGGCCTTGGCGGCGCAAGCTCGCACCGATGCCAACCTGAAGGTCGCATTGCTGCGCGCTGTGCTGGAAAGCCCGCGCGCCCTGCCCCTGCTGCTGTCGGAAGACCAGCAGGTGCGCGACGCGCTGGCGCAGAAAAGTGGTGCTGCAACCGATGTGCTGAACCGCAAGCTCGAAGGGCTGGTCTCCGGCACCAAAGCTTCGGTGCTCTATGTCATCGGCACCGACGGGCTGGCGATCGCCTCCAGCAACTGGCGCGACCCGATCAGTTTCGTCGGCAACGACTACCGGTTCCGCGATTATTTCTCCGCGGCGATGCAATCGGGAACCGCCGAATATTTCGCGCTCGGCAATGTCAGCAAACGCCCCGGCCTCTACATCTCGCGCCGCGTCGGCGACGCTGCCGCACCGCTCGGCGTCGTCGTCGTCAAGGCGGAGTTCGATCAGCTCGAGGCCGACTGGCGCGAGGCGAACCGCCCGGCCTATGTCAGCGACGAGCATGGCGTCGTCCTGATCACCAGCGTGCCGTCCTGGCGCTTCATGACGACGGCGCGACTTGCCGGGCCTGATCTTGCCGCCATCCAGGACAGCCAGCAGTTCGGCGATGCACTGCTGATGCCGTTGCCGATCACGCGCCCGCAGGCACTTAGCCCGGACATGTCGATCGTCCATGCCGTGACGCCCGGCGGCAGCGATGCGGAATATCTCAGGCTTTCAACCCTGATCCCTTCGACCCCCTGGCGGCTCGACTATCTCGTCCCGGCCGAGGCGCCGATCGCCGCCGCGGCCCGTGAAATGCGGCTCCTTGCGCTCGGCGTCGTTGTTCCGTTGCTCGGCCTTGCTGCGTATCTGTTGTGGCGTCGGCAGTCAGGACAAATGCGGATCGCCGCCGAACAGGCGGCGCGCACCGAGCTCGAACGCCGCGTCGTCGAACGGACCGAGGATCTGAGCCGCGCCCGTGACCGGCTGCAGGCCGAGATATCAGACCACCGCAGCACCGAAGCCAAGCTGCAGGTGGTGCAGCAGGATCTGGTCCAGGCCAACCGCCTCGCCATCCTCGGCCAGGTCGCCGCCGGCGTCGCCCATGAGATCAACCAGCCGGTCGCCACCATACGCGCCTATGCCGACAACGCCCGCGTCTTCCTCGACAGGAAGCAGACCTCGCCGGTCGAGGAAAACCTCGGTGCCATCGCAGCACTGACCGAACGCATCGGCACCATCACCGAGGAGTTGAAGGCCTTTGCCCGCAAGGGCCGCACCGCCGCCGAGCCTGTGGAACTGCGCGGCGTCATCGAAGGCGCCGTCGTGCTGCTGAGAAGCCGCTTTGCCGGCCGGCTCGAAGCACTGGCCATCGACCTGCCGCCGCCGAGCCTCAAGGTCATGGGCAACCGGGTCCGGCTCGAACAGGTGCTGATCAACCTCTTCCAGAACGCGCTGGAAGCGCTGGACGGCCGCGACGATGCCAGGGTGCAGGTCTCGGTCGAAGACACGACGGATGGGGTCACGGTCGGCGTGTCCGACAACGGCTCGGGCATTCCGCCTGCTATCCTTAAATCGCTGTTCACGCCGTTCAACACATCGAAGGAAAAAGGCCTCGGCCTTGGTCTCGTCATCTCGAAGGACATCGTCGCCGATTACGGCGGCCGCATCGAGGTTTCGAGCGACGACAGCGGCACCCGCTTCACCATCCATCTTGCAAAAGCAGCGTAATGGCCAAAGCAGAAATGACGAACGATGACGCCGCGCCAGTCATCCTGATCGATGACGACAGCGATCTCCTGAAGGCCACTGCGCAGACGCTGGAGCTTGCCGGCTTCTCGGTATCGGCTTTTTCGGTGGCGGCCGAGGCGCTGGCGACGCTCGACGCCGGTTTTGCCGGCGTGGTGGTGTCGGATATCCGCATGCCTGAGATCGACGGCCTGCTGCTTTTCGACCGCGTCCTGCGGCTGGACCCGGACGTTCCGGTCATCCTCGTCACCGGGCATGGCGACATCGCCATGGCGGTCAAGGCGATCAAGGACGGCGCCTACGACTTCATCACAAAGCCCTTCGCCGCCGATCGGCTGGTGCAGAGCGTGCACCGCGCCGCGGAAAAGCGCCGCCTGGTGATGGAAAACCGCGCCTTGCGCGAAGCGGCCGGAGAGGCGCAGGACGGCCTGCCACTGATCGGCCAGACGCCGGCGATGGAAAGGCTGCGCCGGACGCTGCGCCAGATCGCCGACACCGATGTCGACGTGCTGGTGACCGGCGAAACCGGTTCCGGCAAGGAGGTGGTGGCCAGCCTTCTGCATCGCTGGAGCCGCCGCGCCAGGGGCAATTTCGTTGCGCTGAATTGCGGCACGCTGCCGGAGACGGTCATCGAGAGCGAATTGTTCGGCCATGAGGCGGGCGCCTTCACCGGCGCGCAGAAGAAGCGGATCGGCCGCATCGAACATGCCAGCGGCGGCACGCTGTTCCTCGACGAGATCGAAAGCATGCCGGTCTCGACACAGGTGCAGATGCTGCGCGTGCTGGAGATGCGCGAGGTCACGCCGCTCGGCACCAACGAAATGCGGCCCGTCGACCTGCGCGTCGTTGCGGCCGCCAAGGTCGATCTCGGCGACCCGCACCAGCGCGGCACGTTCCGCGAGGACCTCTACTACCGGCTCAACGTGGTGACGATTTCCATTCCGCCGCTGCGCGAGCGCCGCGACGACGTCGCCCTGCTGTTCTTCTATTTCGCCGAGCGCGCCGCCGCCCGCTTCAGGCGTCCGGTGCCGGCGGTGCCGGCCGCGGTGCACCGCCATCTCAGGGAGCATGACTGGCCGGGCAATGTGCGCGAACTCGCGCATTTCGCCGAGCGGTTTGTGCTTGGATTGGAGGAGGGTGCCGGAGCGCCATCCCCTGCCCCAACCCAGCCGGATGCCGCCATGAAGCTGCCGGAGCGGCTGGAGCGCTACGAGGCCGACATCATCCGCGAGACGCTTGGCCGCAACGAGGGCGACGTCAGGCGCACGATCGAAGCGCTGGGGATTCCGCGCAAGACCTTCTACGACAAGCTCCAGCGCCACGGCATCGTGCGCAGCGAGTTTTCGAGGTAAGGGTCGACGGCCGGCGCTGCCCCTCATCTGCCTGCCGGGAGAAGGACGCCTTCACCGAAGATTTCGCCAATCATCAGCGTAGCAGAAAGAGCGCTGAGGTTGCGGCCCGCCCCCCTTCTCCCCGTCACTATACGGGGAGAAGGTCCCGGCAGGGGGATGAGGGGCAGCGCCAACATCGGCGACTCTTCGCCACCAAGAAGCGGCCGCCCGGCACGAACCCGATTCCTGTGTCTGCGATCATGCGCTAGACTTGCCAGAATTCAACCGGGCTGACCCATGATTGTCCAGACCTGCATCAATGGCGCGCGCAGCGCCGATTTCCATCCGCAGCTGCCGCTTGATCCTGAAGCCATGGCGCGTGACGGCGCGGCCAGCGTGGCCGCTGGCGCGGCCGAGCTGCATGTCCATGCACGCGGGCTCGACGGCCGCGAAAGCCTCGCGCCGGCGGCGATGGACCGTACCATCCTTGCGCTTCGCCGCGCCTGCCCTGGAACGCTGATCGGTATCTCCACCGGCGCCTGGATCGAGAACGACGACGAGCGGACGCTTGCCGCGATCACCGGCTGGACCGAGCTGCCCGACTATGCCTCGGTCAATCTGAGCGAGAAGGCCGCGCCCGAGGTCATGGAGCGCCTGCGGCAGCGCGGCATAGGCATCGAGGCCGGGCTCGCCTCCGTCACCGATGCCGAGCGCCTGGTCCGCCTCGACCGTGGCAGCCAGGTGCTGCGCATCCTGATCGAGATCTCCGAGCAGGAACTGGACGCTGCGTGGGAAGTCTACGCCGGTATCGCGGCGGTGCTCGACCACGCCGGGATGCGCCGCGCCATCCTGCTGCACGGTGCCGACGCCACGGTCTGGCCGTTCGTGCACCGGGCGGCGGAGCGGCGCTGGTCGACGCGCGTCGGGCTGGAAGACGGCAAGGCGCTTCCGGACGGCACTACGGCATCAGGCAATGCCGCACTGACGGCTGCTGCCGTCGCGATCTTCCGGGCCGGTCGCTGATTCATCCCGTAGGTTTCGGGCGCCTTGCCCGATCTTTTCGGGATGCTGCGTCAGGCCACGTCCCGCAAAGTCGAACGCGGCGTCGCCGACTTGGCGATTGCGCGATCCTCGTGAAGCGCGAAGCCCGTTGCGCCCGGATCGCCCAGTTCGGGGCGGAGCTGCATGCTCGGGATGTGGTAGTCCCCGCCATTCTGCTGCCGATAGGGAATCGGCCGGATTGTCTCGAGCGTCCGCATCCTTTCGCGCAGCCGCTCCGCGACAGGCTCGAAATCGGCCTCCCCGAAACGATCCACTCTATAGACCACGAACGGCGGCAGCACGTCGTAGCCCGGATAATAGAGGATCCCGTGATTGATCGGAAACAGCAGGTCGTCGATCGGGCCGTTGACGCCTCGGGCGGAGTAATGCTCCTCCCAGCCGCCGGTGGTGACGATCAGCATCGCGCGCTTGCCGGCGAGCGTTCCCTCACCAAAGCGGTCACCCCACCGCTTGTCGCTGTGCTCGCCGACGCCATAGGCGAAGCCGTAGGCGTACACCCGATCGACCCAACCCTTGAGGATCGCCGGCATGGCGTACCACCACAGCGGGAACTGGAGGATCAGCGTGTCGGCCCACAACAGCTTGTCGATTTCCGCTTTAACGTCGCCGGTCAGAGTGTTGGTCGCAAGAGCTTTTTTGGATGCCCCAGCCGGCAGGAAGCGTTCTTCGGGCGGCCACGACGGAAAGTCGGCACGGTCCACCTCGGATTTCCAGCCATCGGCATAGAGGTCCGATATCAGCACCTCGTGGCCCTCGGCCTCGAGTTCCCTGATGGCGACGTCACGCAGTGCGCCGTTGAGCGAACGCGGTTCAGGATGAGCAAAAACAAGCAGGACTTTCATGGGTCAACTCCGAAAGAAGGACGATGAACGCTGAAGGTAGCCAGCCCCGGAATGATCCGCTATACCTAGGCAATGCATATGATTATGCCGAATAATGGATAGATCTGATGTGACCCTCGAGCGCATGCGCACCTTCGTTCGCGTCGCCGAGCGCGGCAGCCTGTCGGCGGTGGCGCGCGAACTCGGAGTTGGGCAGTCGACGGTCACACGGCATCTGCGCGAGCTCGAAGACGCCGTCGGGGTGCCCTTGCTCAGCAGGACCACCCGGCGTGTCACGATGACCGATGAAGGCAGCCGTTACTATGCCGACGCCGTCCAGATCCTGCGCCTCGTTGAGCAGGCCGGCGATGAAGCGCGAGGCACCCGCGGCGCGTCGGCCGGCACGATCCGGATATCCTGCACGGCAGCGCTCGGGGTCTTGCACGTCAGCCGGCTGATCTTCGCCTTTCAGGACCGCTATCCTGACATCGGGATCGATCTCAGCCTCACCGACGAGCGCATCAACCTCGTGCGGGAGGGCGTCGACATCGCGCTTCGCCTCGGTCCGCTCACCGACAGCTCGATGAAACTGCGGGCGCTCGGCCAGTCCCGGCGTTTGCTGGTGGCAGCACCAGCCTATCTGGCGGCGCGGGGCAGACCGGCTGTCCCGCAGGACCTGCCTGGCCATGAAGGCATCCGGATGTCGAACATCGCAGGAAGCGACAGGCTCGCCCTGCAGGGGCCGGGCGGCGAACGCCATGCGGTACCCTTTAACGGGCGATTTCGGGTCGACCATGGGCTCGCCGCGCGGGAAGCCCTCGTCGCCGGGCGCGGTATCGCACCTGCCCATCACTGGCTTGTCGACGATCTCCTCGCCGCCGGTCGGCTGGAAGTGATCCTGCCAGACTACACCCCGCCTCCCATACCGCTGAGCATGCTGATTGTCCCGGAGCGCGCGGGCATTGCCCGGGTTCGGCTGCTGGTCGATTTTCTTGCCGAGCGGATCGGCGGCATTCCGGGGATCGAAAAGCCGCACTAGTCGGCGTGCCCTCGGTCGGCCACGGCACCGGCAAAGTCCAACCCCAGACCGACCACAGCCGCGCCTTCCTGAGCAAGATCCTGCGGCGTTAGAGCTCCAACTCACCCAGTTGCTGCGCCGATGGCCGAGATGGTGGATAGTCGCCTGAAGCATTGCGACGCTATTTGATCTTGATGACAACCTTGCCCTTGGCGCGGCCCTGCTCGATGTAGGCCAAGGCCTCATTGGTCTGCTCAAGCGGGAAGACGCGATCTATAACCGGGCGGATGACGCCCGTTTCGATGAGAGACGTGATTTTGGTCAACTGCTCCCCATTGGCCGTCATGAACAGGAACGAATATCGGACACCTGCGCGTTTGGCCCGCCTCCTGATGCCGGCGCTCAAAAAGCGCATGACCAAGTTCAGCACCATGCTCAGAGCCTTCTCCCCGGCAAACTCCGGATCGGGCGGACCGGAGATCGAAACGGCGACGCCGCCTGATTTCAACACACGCAGGGACTTTTCGAGGGTCTTGTTGTCCTGGCTGTTCAGGACGACGTCGTAGCCCGAGAGGACTTTCTCGAAGTCATCCTTCTTGTAGTCGATGATGACATCGGCGCCCAGATTCCTGACCATATCCATGTTGGACGCGCTCGTTGTCGTGGCGACCGTCGCGCCGAGGTGCTTTGCCAACTGAATGGCGAATGTTCCCACTCCGCCGGAACCAGCCTGAACGAAGACCTTCTGTCCTTTCTTCAGCTTCGCTCTTTCAATCAGCGCCTGCCAGGCGGTCAGCCCCACCAGGGGAATGGACGCAGCCTCTTCCATACTGAGGTTCTTCGGCTTCAGGGCCACGTCCGCATCATTTATGGCGATGTATTCAGCGAAAGTCCCGACTCGACCGTCGCGCGGTCGCGCGTAGACCTCGTCGCCCGGTTTGAACTGTCGGACCTTCGAGCCGACGCGAATGACCGTTCCAGCCACGTCATGGCCTGCAACGAAGGGCGGGCGATAGGGCAGGATGAGTTTGAATTCTCCGTCCCTGATCTTTGAGTCCAGCAGATTGAGACTGGCGGCATGGATCTGCACCAGCACGTCATTCTCCCCTACTTCCGGCTCCGGAACTTCTCCAAGCCGCAGGGGAGCATTCTTTGCGTATCGATCGACGATGAAGGCCTTCATTGTAGCTTTCCCAAATTGAGGAGACCCGGCGCCCGATCGACATCTCCGATGCGCCGCGCTATTGCATTACGATCACTTAATGATAATATGATCGTAATGCAATAGCTGATTGAAGGAGAAAAACATGCGCTACGAGAAGGGCAGGAAGGAAGCATCGCGGCAGCGGATCATGGATGTGGCGACCGACCGGTTTCGCTCCGACGGCATCGCTGCATCAGGTCTCGCAGGCATCATGGGCGAGGCGGGACTGACCAATGGAGCTTTCTATCCCCATTTTCCGTCCAAGGCGGCGCTTGTGCGTGAGAGTTTGGCGGCCGCCCTGGAGGTTCAGGCGACCCAGATCCAGGAACTGTTGGCCGCTGGCGGCGCGTCACTGGCCATCGACGCGTATCTGTCGACGGAACACCGAGACAATCCAGGCAAAGGTTGCGCTTCAGCCGCGCTGTTGCCCGAAATTGCGCGTGAGCCGGCAGAGACGCGCCAGGTCTACGCCGAACACCTGCTCAAGCTCGTACGCCCGGTGGCGGCCGAATTGACGCCCGACGCCCGCGACCCCGAAAGTGTCGCGTTCGGCATCTTTGCGACCCTGATCGGCACGCTTGAGCTGTCCCGCGCGGTGAACGGAACCGAACTGTCCGATCGCATTCTTGAGGCTGGCGCGGTAGCGGCGAAGGCGTTGCTCCAGCCCCACGAGTACGGCAAGCCAGAAGAAAGGAAACCATCATGAACGTGCATCAGCTATCGCGACTATCGCGACCTGCCGCGATCGTCAAACACAGGGACGTGCCGACGAAAACGGTCGACGTCGGCGGTACGAAATTCGCCTACCGGGAACTCGGGCCCACAACCGGGGTACCGGTGATCTTTCTTACCCATCTGAGCGCGGTTCTCGACAATTGGGATCCCCGGGTCGTCGATGGTATTGCCGCAAAACGGCGAGTTATCACCTTCGATAACCGTGGGGTTGGCGCATCAGGCGGCTCCACTCCCAATACGGTGGAGGCGATGGCCCGCGACGCGATCGCCTTCGTCCGGGCCCTCGGTTTCGAGCAGGTCGATCTGCTCGGCCTATCTCTTGGCGGCTTCATCGCCCAGGCGATCGTTCAGCTGGAGCCTGATCTGGTTCGCAAGATCATCCTCGCGGGAACCGGCCCAGCCGGGGGTACTGGCATCGACAGGGTGACGTTCGTCACCATCTTCGACATGATCCGCGCTGCGCTGACCATCAAGGACCCAAAGAACTACCTCTTCTTCACCCAAAGCCCCAACGGCAAGAAGGCGGCGCGCGAGTTTCTGCAGCGATTGAAGGAACGGACCAATGACCGCGACAAGCCCATCGCGCTCGGCGCCTTCAACCAGCAGCTCAAGGCGGTCCGTGCCTTTGGCCTTGAGCGCCCTGCCGACCTGTCGCGTATCCGGCATCCGGTCCTCGTGGTGAATGGCGATCACGACAGAATGGTGCCCACCAGCAATTCCGTCGACATGGCACGGCGCTTTCCCAATGCCGAGCTGGTCCTGTACGAGGACGGCGGGCATACGGCCATTTTCCAGTATCACGGCGCCTTCGTGGAAAAGGCCCTGGACTTCCTTGAGGCCTAGCGCCGGCCGCTTGGTCCGATCCATCGGGTGACGACTAGCTGTCGTCTGCAACGCAAGGTTGAAGGTCTGTAGCGGACGATGACTCCGCAGGACCTGGGTTCCTCACCCCCGCCTCGCCGGGGCGAGGAACCCAAGCTTATTGTGTATCCGCATGGGCCCTGAGCTCTGCCCGCTTCTCGTCGGAGACGACGGCGAGGTCGAGCACCTTCTGCAATTCAGCCGCGTGGCGGAACGACGGCTCAGGCGGAACGCCCGTGCGCACCGCATCGACAAAGCGCTGGTAGTTGGTCGGCACCGTTCCGGCATCGAGAACCTGCCATTTAGCGTTCTCGATGTCCTCGCCCATGCACGCTTTCAGCTCCGAGTTTTTCAGATTGTGCACGACCTCGATGCCGCCCTTGTCGCCATAGATGCGCAGCCGCAATTCGTTGAGATGACCGGTTGCCCAGCGGCTGGCATGGACGACGCCGAAGGCGCCGTTGCTGAAATCCAGCGCCATGGTGAAGCTGTCGTTGGCGTCGAGCTCGTACTCGCCGATCCGGTTGCCGGGCGCCTTGTCGAACGACCTGAGGCGGCAGAACACATGGTCGACGTCGAGCGCCGCGCCATAGCTGGCAAAATCGAGGATGTGGATGCCGACATCGCCCAGCACGCCATTGGAGCCGTGGCCGCGCGACAGCCGCCAGAGCCATTTCGGATCGGTGCGCCAGTCGCCCCAGAATTTGGAAACCAGCCAGCTCTGCAGATAGGATGCCTCGACATGCCTGATCTGGCCGATCTCGCCGGCCAGCACCATGGCGCGCGCCTTCTGCAGCGGGGCGACGTTGCGATAGGTCAGGTTGACCATGTTGATGATACCGGCTTGCTCGGCGGCATCGGCCATTTCACTGGCCCTCTGGTAATTTTCGGCCAGCGGTTTTTCGCACAGTACCGGCTTGCCCGCCGCGATCAGCATCATGGTGGTCGGATGGTGGATGCGATCCGGCGTCACGTTCGCCACCGCGTCGAACTTGTCCCATGCGAGCGCGTCTTCCAGAGACGCGAACCGGTTGGGGATAGCGAACCTGTCCGAGAACTCGTCGACGCGCTTCTTGTCGAGGTCGACGGCGCCGATCAGTTCGACGCCCTCGATCTTGCTGAACTGCCTGGCGTGCTCTTCCGCCATCCAGCCGGTGCCGAGTATCAGGAGACGCATGATTCTTATCCTTAGGATGAGGCTTTATCTTCTTGTTTGAGCGTGGATTTTCCGAACCGAAGGTTCGGAATAGGCGCCTAGCGAAAACCGGCTTCGCCCTCGGCATGGAGTTTTCCGCCGCGCTCGACGATCAGCTCGAGCGCCTTTGCACCGGCACGTTCGGCGCATCGAGGATGGCTGGATGCGAGCCCTGCGGGTTGTGCGCCCATTTCACCGCATTGCGCAGCACCTTTTGGACATTCGCGTCGTGATAGGTCGGATAGGTCTCGTGACCTGGCCTGAAATAGAAGATGTTGCCGGCGCCGCGGCGATAGGTCAGCCCCGACCGGAACACTTCGCCGCCCTGGAACCAGGAGATGAACACCGTTTCCAGCGGCTCCGGCACGGCGAACTGCTCGCCATACATCTCCTCGTTCTCAAGCTCGAAATACTCGCCGATCCCGGCAGCGATCGGGTGGTTGGGGCTCGTCACCCAGAGCCGCTCGCGCTCGCCCGCCTCGCGCCATTTCAGCGTGCAGGGCGTGCCCATCAGCGTCTTGAAGATCTTCGAGAAATGGCCGGAATGAAGGACGATCAGCCCCATGCCTTCCCAAACGCGGCGCGCCACGCGCTCGACGACTTCGTCGGCGACGGCGCCATGGTCCTTGTGTCCCCACCACACGAGCACATCGGTTTGCGCCAAACGGTCGGCCGGCAGGCCATGCTCCGGCTGCTCAAGGGTCGCCCACGATACGGAAATTTCGGGGTCGAGCTTCAGGGCGTTGGCAATCGTGGCGTGCATGCCCTCGGGGTAGATCCCCGCGACCACCTCATTGGTCCTCTCATGGATATTCTCGCCCCAAACGACAGCGCGTACAGTCATGACATCCTCTTGATTGGTTGAAGCCGCCGCTGCCCCGGTTACCGGTCAGTCATAGTATCCCTGGCCGCGAATGAAAACGCTTTCGAGGTCGGTTGCTGACAATTGGGTGGAAATCCGGCGATCCCGGCGGGACAGCGCCCCCCTCTGTCCTGCGCCCTTTGCCACCGCTTGGCATCTCCCCCACTTGGAGGAGATTGGACGTCACGTCGGCTTCGCAAATCGCCAACGTTGTAGGAATGAGCGGGCGTGGAAACTGCCGATCTCCCCCCTTGTGGGGGAGATGCCAAGTTTGGCAAAGAGGGCAGGACAGAGGGGGCGCGAAGGATCGCTACAGAACGCCTTGTTTCTACACCGCCGCAGATGGTCAGGGCCTCGCCCTGCCGACGCGACCTGCATCAGCGGCTTGATCAGCCGCGCACGACGAGACGCTTGATCTTGCCCTTCTTGAAGGCGGCGAGGAAGCGGGCGTAGTCTTTGAAGGCGACGCAGCCGCTCGATTCCGCGCGGCCGCCGCGCAGCAGGTAGGTGTGGGCAAGAAAGCCGTCGCGGCCATATTTGTTTTTGCCGTCGATAGGAGTGAGGCGCAGGGCCTCCACCCCATGGAAGCGCGATTCGCGCAGCCTCAAATCGTAGGTGTGGGGCGGCGTCGGGCCGGCATTCTTCCGGTTGGCATAGCGCGGCTGGTCGGCCATCGAGCCCCGTCCCGAATGCGCCTCGAGCCGTGAGCCGTCCGGCATATAGACGGTTTTCGCCGAGATGTCGTAGACGGCGACGCCGCTGCCCACGCCGGGCCTGCTGAACAGGTTGCGGAAGGCCCCGCCGCCCGCCGGGCTGTCGGGCTTGGCATAGGCCAGCATGTCTGCGGCTTTCGACCGCTTGGCCGGCTTGCCCGGGCTGCTTTGCATGCCAGGGCTGCCCTGCATGCTTGGCACGGCCACGGACGACGAGCTCCTCGGTGACAACGTCGGCGCCCGGGGCGTATCGACCTCCGGAGCGTCGGCGGTCTGCACCTTGTTGGCTTTGGATGGCTGAGATTGGGCCTTGGCGGCCTTCGATGCCTGGACCTTGGGCGCTTTGGCCTTGGGTGCGTCGACCTTGGGTGCGTCGACCCCGGGCGCCTCGTCTGACTGATCGATTTCCGCCTGCGGGCGGAAGGTCGGCAAGGGAACGCTGTCGGGCATTGCGTCCTGCGGCGGCAGCGAGGCCATCTGCACCTCGCCCTCTTGCGACGCAGCAGGGTCAGCCGTCGTCACTTGCGGCAGCACATCGATCATCTGTTCCGGCAATGCACTCGCTAGCGCCAGTGCCAGACGGGAGGATCGTTCGATTTCCGCAACCTCGGGCCCGAAGCGCACGGACGCGGCACCGTGCTGATCAGGCACCGGCTCCGCAAAGCGCGCTGCCGTTGGCAGACTGGCGACCGCAAACGGCGCGGCCCCGCCGGAGGCGCGGGCAAAGGCAGCAGCAAGCTTTTGCGGCGACAGCGCCGCTTTCGCCACCACGCTGTCGAAGCGCGATTGCGATGAGATTTCGTCGACAAGCTGCACAGTATCCGGCCGCGCTAACGGCTTGAGACGCGCCGCTTTGCCTTCATGCACGAAGCTAGCGGCGGCCTGCGCGCAACCGGCATCACATCGGCTGAGCAGCGACGCCTGACGCTGCCGGCTTGCCAGTGGCGGCGCCCACGAATTGGTCGATGAATTGGGAAGCGTGCGCTGGGGATTGGCGAGCGCGATGGTGCGCGGCGCGAGCAGGCTTGGCGGAAGACTGTTGGAGGCGGCGGTGAGCGAGGTTCCCATCGAACGGAGGCCGGCCACGGTCGCCACCGACCACAGAGCGATCGCCACGCCAACAATGGGAATCGCGGCCCAGCGCAGGCCGGGCCTCGTCAAAGTCAATCGAGAATCAGGATTGTCACCCCGGTTTTTCAAACGCACAAACACCATACAACCAACCTCAATCGGCCTCGCGGCATGCGGGGCTCGCAGCCGTCACAATCACAGTCGCCTAGTGCCCCCAGCACGCTTCGCGTCTGTTGCCGATTGATTCAAAAGATGGACAAACTTGGTTAACCAATCCCTCTACCGATCGCCGATTGGGCGACGGTCGATTTCAAAAAAGCTCCCTCCACGACAATGAAAATGGCGGAAATGCCCTCCTTGTCAGGCTTTGCTGCCCGTTTTTGTAGGCCGAGTCAAGAAACCGAAAGGATTAGACCTTGCCTGGGCTGGCGCCAGCTGAAGGATAAAAGCGTTCGCATCCCCATGATCGTGCGCGCAGGCTGCGCTGCCGGCGCCGCCTTGGCCCGCGTCCTCCGTCGGAGGCGCGGGCCATTGCGTGCGCACGCCTATGCGGCGCGCAGGCTTTCCGCCGGGCGCAAATTCTGATTCATGCGGAACAGGTTCAGCGGGTCATAACGCTGCTTGATTTCCAGAAGCCGCCGATAGTTGCCGCCATAGGCTGCTTCGACCCGGTCGACCTCGTCCTCGGGCATGAAGTTCACATAGGCCGTGCCGGCGGCATAGGGCCTGGCCGCCTCGTAAACACCGCGCGCCCAGTCGATGCAGGCGCGGTCCATTTCCGGTTCGCGCCAGCGGGCGTGAACATTCATGACGAAATGCGCGCTGCGTTGCGGAAACGCCGTTGCATCCGCTGTCACGCGGCCCGCGGCACCGCCGATATGAGCGAAGAATATCTCGCATTCCGGCCCCGGAAGCCGGGGTATCGCGGCCGTGACGACCTCGATCGCGCTGTCGGAAAGCTCGGTGAAGTCATGACTCTTCCAGTAGTTGCGGGCCCCGGGCGTCAGCAACGGATCGAATGCCTGCTCCCAGCCGGTGAACGGGTTAGGGCCGACCACATCGGCAATCGGTGTGCCGATGGCGCGAAGCCTTTGCGTCGCTTTCTCGCCCTCCTGAAGGCCGCCGCAATAGCACATGGCCAGAACCAATACCTCCTTGCCATGCCATTCGGCCGGCAGGAACGGCAGCGGCGGCGCCTGCCGCATGACCACCCAGCAGGTCAGCTCATTGGGCGCTGCTTCGAGCGCAGCTCGGTATTCCCCCAACACGTTTTCGGCATCGGCGAAGGGATGAACGACAAGCCCCGACAGCACCTGCGGACCGACTTGGTGGAGCTTGAACTCGAAAGCCGTGACGACGCCGAAATTGCCGCCGCCACCGCGCAGCGCCCAGAACAGGTCCGGATTTTCGGTCTGGCTGGCGCGCAGCAGCTTGCCGTCGGCGGTAACCACATCGGCGCAGAGAAGATTGTCGATGGTCAGGCCGAATTTCCGCGTGATCCAGCCGAAGCCGCCGCCCAGCGTCAGGCCTGAAATGCCGGTGGTCGAGTTGATGCCGATCGGCACCGCCAATCCGAAGGCCTGTGTTTCCGCGTCGACATCGGCGAGCGTCGCACCAGGTTCCACCCATGCCCGCCGCGTCGCCGGATCGACCCGCACCGATCTCATCGGCGACAGATCGATCATCAGGCCGCCATCGCAGACAGCGCTGCCGGCGATGTTGTGGCCACCGCCGCGAACCGCGACGAGCAGCCTGTTTTCCCTGGCAAAATTGACGGCGGCGATAACGTCGGCGGCGCCGGCGCAGCGCACGATCAGCCCGGGCCGCCGGTCGATCATGGCATTCCAGATGCTGCGTGCGTCGTCATAAGCGGCGTCGCCCTCCCTCAGCACAGTGCCGCGCAATTGTGCCGAAAGCGCGTCCAGGGCCGCGGCATCGACCGTCGTCTTGCCGCGATCAAGCGTGGTGAGGCTCATGCTATCCATGGCTTTCCTCCCGATTGTTTTTGAGCCGTTTTTCCCTCCACCCGTTTCGAAGTGTGCCCTTATGTTAGAAGACGCGCAAGTTCCTAGTCGCTTGCTGAGCGATATTGCGCAACCCGCCTACTGGTTAGCTCTCATTGAGACTAGGGGCTGGGTAAAAAGCCCCGCCGGCGGGCCAAGCCGAGATGGGTGCTGGATCGCCGTAAGGCGGTCTCCGCCGGTTCGATCGAGGAACTACGCAGCGGTCCACGGAGTTAGGCGTATGAGCAACCAATGCAGAGGAGAGCTCTGATGGCACCGCGCAGAAAACCCGACGATCCGTCCGAAGGCCCGACCATCGAACAGCAGGATTGGGACGCGATCAAAGGCAGTAAAATTCTACCAGACAGCGTGCCGGGAAACGGCGACATCCGTTACGACATCGAGAAGGAGGCTGAACTGCCCGAGGAAGACGACGACAATCCGTACCAGGAAAGCGACGAGGCGCTGCCGGACGACGAAGAGGAACGCGCCATCTCGCGCAACCCCCCGAAGCAAGATATCGACGAGCCGTGAACAGCATTCAATAGCGGCTAATATCTCGACACGGTGATTTTGACAGGGTCGGGGCCGATCGGCAGCGAATGTCCACAGTCCCTTTCAGCGCCAACGCCCCCTCCCTCCCAGGGTCCCCGCGACATCGCTTTGCTCCTGCTCCGCCCTGGGACGACAAAAGGCGTGATGGCTGTGGCTAGTCGGCAGCGTTCGAGTTGGCGCTGGAGGCGGGGCGGCAGCGAACGGCGCAATCTGCAGCAACAGAAAAGACCCCGCGGGGAGGAGAAGCGCGGGGTCTTTGTCCGAATGCCGTCCGAACGGCTTTCATAGTCGCTGGAGTAGAACGACTGTGCTTCCAATCGTGGCCGGCGGATCTTGTTCCATCAAAACCAAAAAAGATGGCGCCCGTTTGCGGTTTCGCCAGCATTGCTGCTTGGATTGCCATCGGCCCAACCCGTCAATCACGATTTCTGTCTGGCGGAACAACGCCGAAAAACGCTCGGTGGATAGTTACTCGCAACCAGCGACGCAACTCCAATGGAGACTCACCATGATGAAGAAAATTCTTTCTGCAACGGTAGTCAGCATCGCCCTGGCCACTTCGGCGATGGCGCAATCAAACGGTACCGAATCCGGCACCAACGATCCGGGAGTGGCCACCGGGACAGGCACTGGCACCATGGCTCCCAGCACCGATAATGCAACTCCTGCCGATCCAAACGTAACCGGTTCAACAACCACAGGCTCCGACGGCATTGGTGACCGGTGTAAGGAAACGGCAGGGGTCGACGCGGATGCAAACGCCGCCAGTGGCACTGCAACTTCGGAAATGGAGAATTGCCCCAAGTGACAAAGCCAGCGCTTGTTGAGGTCGCTAGTACCTTGGTTTACGCATGACGCGCCGCACCACGTGTTAGACAAAGCCGGGTATCGGCTTTGTCTTGCCGCTTAGTTGCGCGCCCAATGTCAGTGCCTGCGGAAAATTCCGGACAATTGCCGCCATCAAGGTGGCGTTACCGGGGCGAAGGGCAATGCCGGCAATCGCTGCAGCGGCGTAGACCCGCGTCGAAAACAGTGTTTTCCAGGCCGCCTCATAGCGTCTGCCGGCAGCCTGCCGCCCTGCGCTGCCGCTTTGCGCGGATGCGAGTTCCGAAGCCAGCAGCCAGCCGGACTGAAGCGCCATCGAGATGCCCTCTGCGATGACAGGATGAGACTCTCCGGCTGCATTGCCGACGCGGAAGATATCCCGTTCGTAGCAGGAGCGAATTCCCGGCCGGATCGGACCTGCGGCAAGCCATGCACCGTCGGCGTGAGCTGACTCCAGGGCATCCCTGACACCCCGGCACGATTCCATCAGATGACGGGAGACCGCATCGGCGGCCGACAAATGGGTCTGCTGGTTGGGCCCAGGTTGTTTGCGCAACCGTGCGAGCATATCGCGCCGAATGCAGCACGAGATCGACAGTCGGCCATGATCTGCCGAAACCATGCCACCATAACCGCCGGGGAATACCAGCAGGGGCATCAAATCAGGCGCCAGGGACGACCCGATGAAATGCGCCTTGAAGCCGAGCAGGTCCGAAGGGCGGTTGGTCTTCCCGAGCTGGCTGGGCAGCGGTCCTGGTTCCCAGGAGCCGTGTGCGGCGACAATCACCGGCGCACGTAACATCGTCGTTTCGTTTCCGCCTTGAATTCGCACCATTTGCATCTCGCCATCCCGGTCGATGGCGACGGCGCGGCAAGGCTGAAAGATCTCGACGCCCGCCGATCGCGCCGCCTGCAAGAGCAGACAGTCGAGAATATCCCGGCCGAGCGCCCGGCCGAAGCCATCGTTTTCAGCGGGCCGATCTTTTGCACGGGGCCCATTTTTTGCAGGAGGCATGGGCGCCTCGACAGTAGCTTCGCCGGAAAAGAAGCCGACACGGCGGATTTCGGGGCCGGCATTGGCACGCCAGGTTTCGCCGATCTCCAACTGGTCCAGGAGCGCAAGATTGCTTGCCGATATATATTCGCCGCAGACCTTGCGGCGCGGGAACACGCTCTTTTCCACAATAGCCACGGCCCATCCGCGCCGGGCCAGCGTGAGCGCGACGGATGTGCCCGCCGGGCCGGCGCCTATGATGATCGCGTCATGGGTCCGCGTCATAGGTCATCACCGGTGCAGGCGCCGACGAAAATGTGGGAAAAAAGGCCGGCGCGCCGTTCCTCGACCGGTTTGCCTTTTGCCGCAAGCCAGAGACCGGAAAGCTCGCTGCCGCGAAAACCGGCGCGCACGCTTTGAGCCGCGTCGTTTCGTGTCACGTCATTGGCGCCGATTGCCGGCAGAAGACGCGTCGCGGCCAACGCCAGTTTCGTCCGCAACGGCTCTGTCGCCACGAGCAGCGGGGTCTTCGGCGCCATCAGCGAAAACAGGCGCACGAGCTTGGCATCATCGAAATGGTGCAGAAACAGATTGACGGTGATCGCGTCGAACCGTGTGCCCTCATTCTTTCTCGCCCAGTCGAAGACATCGGCGGTGACGCCTTCGATCGTCCATCCCAGCCTGTCAAAATCACCACGCAACTGCGCGGTGATGAGGTCGACGCGGTCGAGCATTACCAGTTCGACCCCAGGCCAATGCCCGGCCATGCGTCGCGCTACCGCCAGCATGAAGGAGCCATCGCCGGCGCCGATCTCCAGAATCCGGCGTGGCGGCCTTGGCACAAAATTCCTGAGCAGCGACGCCATGATCTTTGCCTGAAACATCAGCGCGTTGATCCGACGGAGGTCGCGGCGCGCGGCAAGCGCTCGCGGATCGTCGCCCGCAAGCCCGTCGAGGATTTCCGGCTCAAGCTGACGGTGCTCCAGGCCGCTCATGACACCGTTCGGAAAAGCATGGTTTCGGCTGTCAGCCCGGGTCCGAACGACATGCCGCAGCCGAGCAGGCCTGGTGGCGCCTTCAACATCTCTCTCATCACGAACATGACGGTCGCGGACGACATGTTTCCATATCGGCGCAACACCTCGCGCGATGGCTCCAGCGCGGCGGGCGCGAGTTTCAGGGCTCGTTCGACGGCGTCGAGGACCGAACGTCCACCCGGGTGCACGGCCCAGAGGTCGATCGCCTCGGTCGGCTGGTCGCCGAGGATGGCGTCCTGGTTGCTCCGCAACGCTTCATGGATCGCTGCCGGGACCTGGCCGGAAAGAACCATTTCGAAACCGTGGTCGCGAATGCTCCAGCTCATCAGGTCCCGCCGCTCGTCCGCCACGATACAGTAAAAGCTTTCGAGCTCGATGCCGTGCGGCTCGGCGGTGACGAGCGCAGCCGCACAGCCATCGCCCCAGAGGCAGAACGACAACAGTTTTTCCAGTTCGCTGGTTTCCCGCAGATGCATCGTGCAAAGTTCGATATTGACCAGCAGGACTCTGGCCTGCGGGTCGGAGCGGACGATGTGGCGGGCAAGCTTGAGGCCGTTGATCGCCGCATAGCAGCCCATGAACCCGATCATCGTGCGTTCGACCCTTTCCGGCAGGCCGCATCGCGCAACCAGCTCCAGGTCGATGCCCGGCGCTGAAAAACCGGTGCAGGTGGTAACGATAAGATGGGTGATGCGGGAAACGCCGCCACCAAGCTCTAATCCGTCGACGCCTTTTTTCGCCAGAACAGGTGCGGCATCTCCGAACATTGCCATTCTCTCGGCCGTTCCAGGAAAGGCGCCCCGGATGAACCTCCCGGCCAGGTCTGCTGATGGTCCTTCGGGGTCGCCGGCAGGTGCAAAGCAGGAATAGCGGTGCTCGATGCCGGCAAGGTCAGCCATGCGTTTGAAAATTCTTCGGCGATCGGCCGCAAGCATGGAGGCCGCGAAACGCAGATAGAATTGATGAACCTCGTGCTCCGGCACCGTTGTCGCGATCCGGTTGATATACGCTTTGGCCGGCATATTCTGTCTCCTCGGCGTTGTGCACGGTATACTTTGGGGCCACCGCCGGAGGTTGTTTGGTCATCGGCACCAGATGTGGACATCAGGTTTTGAGTGTTGTTCGATGAACGTTTCAGAGAACTGATTTCATCCCGAGGTCCAGCATGTGCTGTTTGCCAGGCTATGCTTCGGTTCGCCGGCACTAGGAACATAGGATCCATCACCGAGGCGTCCACCGAAGAGCCCGCGCCTCGGGCCGAGACGCCATTGCGTCCAGCCCTCACTGGCGCGGTCTTTTTGCTGATCGATGGAACATTAGCGCATACTAACAGTTGTAGGATGACAGCGAATATCTCCCGGATATTGGCTGCTGGATCGGGGCCCGTGCCCCGGTCGGCCCGCGCTCCTCCAGAAGCGCGGGCTTCCCCGATGCTAAGAACAATTGCCGGCTTGAATACCCTCCAAGACCCAGCGCTCTCATCTGACGCCGCGGTTCCTGCCTTGAGCGGGTGATGTCCGCATCCGCTCGACTTTTGCGTCGTTCCGCATGGTCCCAATTTACCGCTCGAGCCCTTTCCCGGCTGTGAGGGGCTGTGGCGCGTGAAAATCACCACAGCGGTTGACCTTCCAGCAGATGGAAGGTCTATTTTCCATGCAAACGGAGATTTTCTTCATTGAACATTGGCATCGCATCCGAGAAATCCGGCCTGCCGTCCAAGACGATACGTTACTACGAGGACATTGGGCTTTTGCGCCCGGCGCGGACAGACAATGGGTATCGTGACTATTCGGTAGCCGACATCCACCGCCTCCGGTTTCTGCAGCGCTCGCGCAGCCTGGGTTTTTCGGTCGACGAATGCCGCCAGTTGCTGTCGCTCTATCAAGACAAGGACCGCGAGAGCGCCGACGTCAAATCTATCGCAGAAGCCAAGTTGCGGGAGATCGACAGGAAGCTCGCCGAACTCGTGGGATTGCGTGGCCTGCTTCATCATTTGGTCGAGCACTGTCATGGCGACGAGAGGCCGGACTGCCCGATCATCGACGAATTGGCGGGAGAGGGCATGGTTCAGTGAAGTGGACCGCCGTGGTGATGCTGTCGCTTGCCTGCGCCTCCGCGGTGGTGGCCGCGGCCGGACCTGACCCAATCGTCGCGACGCGCCAGTCCTC
The DNA here is from genome assembly GCF_055811755.1 of Mesorhizobium sp. WSM4840. Classification (NCBI taxonomy): domain Bacteria; kingdom Pseudomonadati; phylum Pseudomonadota; class Alphaproteobacteria; order Hyphomicrobiales; family Phyllobacteriaceae; genus Mesorhizobium; species Mesorhizobium sp. WSM4840. The sequence goes on along the minus strand of NZ_JBVVQD010000006.1, from coordinate 158,383 downwards.
GATGAAGGAGATGGCCGCTGCCGCAAAGACGATCGCCGGGATGTTCGATGGCAAGCTGGCCTATGACGCTGCGGCGTTCAAGGCGGCGGCCGGGACGTTACGTGCCCGCACCGGCCCTGCCCTCATTGCGGAATTTCCCAGCGCGACATTGGGTGCGCCTTCGGGCGCCAGGTTGGAAATCGACCAGGCCCGTTCGGAATTCGAGGCGCTGGCCCGTCACATCGGGACGCTGGCCAGCACGCTGGCCGCCAAGGCCGAGCGGGCGCCCGCCAGCATCACCGACGACATGAGGATGGATTCCGGCCCGGCGATGGGCGGCGGCAGCTTGCTGGGCAAGCGGCCGGCAGCGGCGGAAGCCGATCCTGCCAAGGCTCCCGCCGAGCACCTCCTGCATCTTATCCTGCAGGATTGCTCAAGCTGTCATTCGAAGTTTCGGCAGAAGGTCCTGTGATCGCCGACCGATCCGCGAGATCACCGGATGGCTGACCGGCCGGATGCGGCTTGATTGACGTTGCGGCGCCTTTTCTTCATTGTCCTATGCCTGCTCCGAGGTTTCAGCAATGAAGCGCAGTCTCGCTTTCGGTGTGATTGTCGGCAGTGTGATCGCCGTCGGCCTGCTGGGCGGCAGCGCAATTTTGATTGCTGGTCAGTCCAGAGTCTCGCAAGGTGCAATCCAGTCGTCGGTTACCCGCACCCCCGAATTGATTGACAGTGCCTGGAATCTCCCCGTGGCTGTCACTTTCAATGCCGATGTCACATGGCAATCAAACGGATCAAGGTGCGGCCCGGCAAGCGTTGCAAACACATTCCGCTCCATCGGCGAAGAGGAGACAACCGAAGCCGAAGTCCTCGCGGGAACCGGAAAGTGCTGGACAGGCTTTTGCATCATCGGGCTCACGCTGGACGAGCTTGCCGAGGTCGCTCGAACGAACACCAAGCGGAAGGTCTCCGTGCTTCGGAATCTGAGCGCTGATGCGTTTCGCGAGCACATGAGGCGCGCCAACGATCCCGGCCGCCGCTACATCGTCAACTTCACCCGTGAGAAGATTTTCGGCGCCGGCAGCGGCCATTTTTCCCCGGTCGGAGGGTATCTGGAGGCCGAGGACATGGTCTTCGTCCTCGACGTAAACAAGGACTACAAGCCCTGGCTGATCGAGCGTGAGCGCCTGTTCTCAGCCATGAACACAATCGACAGCGATGGCGACAAAAAGCGCGGCTTACTGCTTATCGAGTAGCACGGTCGCAAGCAGTTTCGCAGACCGCCAACGAGCGTAGTGCCTCAGCTCGGCCGCCAGCGCTGGGGCAATCTCGCGTGCTGCAAAAGGCGGTCAGGGATGCGCGGGTCGAGGCGCTGTCGGGCTTCCGCAAGGAAGTCGCCGGCGGTAGCTATCCAGCGACGCCGAAGTCGCCGGCATTGCAGAAGCCGCGCTTGAGGAATTTCGCACGTATCCCGGAAGCGATTGCCTTGCCTTCAATCGACGAGCACAGCGACCACGGCGGTGCAGTCACCCGCATTGACCAGTCCGGGAAAATGGCGTGCGGCCAGAAGGCCGGACATTGTTGCCCTGATCTCTTGAGGTGCGGCACCGGTGCGGCCGATGGAGTGGATGCGCGCCAGGACCTGGTCCTCTTCGACCGGCTCACCGAGATCGATCATCGTCTCGATCATCCCGTCGTCCTCGGCGAATGAGAAGCAATCGCCCGACGGCATGTCCAGCCAGCGGGTCGGCTGCATCTCGACCGCACCGGCGACAATGCCGGCATGGCGCAGCACATTGAGCACGCCGCGACGGGCGATCCGCACCGTTTCCGCGCGCGAGGTGCCGCCGCCGCCAAGCTCGGTGGTTATGAACAGCTTTCCCATCTCTTCGGCGGCAGTGTCGAACATGCCGACCGCATCGATCTCCAGCATCTTCATCGACCACGGTGCCGAGAACGCCTCGACCGCGGCGAAGCCTTTCGCTTCCAGCACCTTGTCGGGCCGGATATGGGCGGCGCAGAACGGCACGAAGTCGAGCGTCTTGCCGCCGGAATGGAAGTCGAGCGCGATGTCGGTGCGCGGCAAAAGTTCCCGCTGGAAGTAATCCGCGATCTTCTCGGTCACCGTCCCGTCGGGCCGGCCGGGAAAGCTGCGGTTGAGATTGCCCTTGTCGATCGGCGAGGTGCGGGTGCCGGCACGGAAGGCCGGATAGTTCATCGCCGGCACGATAATCACCGTGCCGCTGACTTGCTTCGGATCGAGCGTGCGGGCGAGATCATAAAGCGCCAGCGGCCCCTCATATTCGTCGCCATGATTGCCGCCGGTGAGCAACGCGCTCGGCCCGCCGCCGTTACGGATCACGCAGATCGGGATCATCACCGATCCCCAGGCCGAATCGTCGCGGCTGTAGGGCAGGCGCAGGAAACCGTGCTGCACGCCGTCGCGGTCGAAATCGACGGTCGGCGTGATCGGCGATGGGGGAAGGCTGGATATCGGGCTCAATTCTTCACCACCAGCTTGCGCGGCACATTGGCCAGGCACTCGACCCCGGTCTCGGTGATCAGGATGGATTCGGTGATCTCGAGCCCCATCGTCTCCAGCCACAGGCCGGTCATGAAATGGAAGGTCATCCCCGGCTTCAGTTCGGTGCGGTCGCCGGGACGCAGGCTCATCGTGCGCTCGCCCCAGTCCGGCGGATAGGAAAGCCCGATCGGATAACCGGTGCGGTTGTCCTTGACGATGCCGTATTTCTTCAGCACCGCAAAGAAGGCATTGGCGATGTCTTCGCATGTATTGCCGGGCTTTGCCGCGGCCAATCCCCCCTCCATGCCTTCCAGCGTCGCCTTTTCGGCATCGAGGAATTCCTGCGTGGGTTTACCAAGGAACACAGTCCGGGAAAGAGGACAATGGTAGCGGTTATAGCAGCCGGCGATCTCGAAGAAGGTGCCCTCGCCCGATTTCATCGGCCTGTCGTCCCAGGTCAGATGCGGCGCCGACGCATCGGCGCCCGACGGCAGCAGCGGTACGATCGCCGGATAGTCGCCCCCAATCTTTCCGTCTGGCCCGTCGACGCCGCGCGTGCCGGCATCATATATCTCGGCGACCAGATCGCATTTGCGCATGCCGACTTCGATCTTGTCGACGATGCGCTGGTGCATCACTTCCACGATGCGGGCGGCCTTGCGCATATAGTCGATCTCGGTCCGGCTCTTCACCGCGCGCTGCCAATTGACGAGTGCCGTGGCGTCGACGAAGCGGGCGTTGGGCAGATGCTTCTGCAGCGACGCGAAGGCAGCGGCCGAGAACCAGTAATTGTCCATCTCGACACCGATGCTGAGCTTGCCCCAGCCGCGATCGGCCAGCACCTGCGCGAGAAAATCCATCGGGTGGCGTTCGGTCGACTGCACATAGTGGTCGGCATAGCCGACGATGTTGTCATGGGCGAGATAGGCGGTGCGCTTGGCACCGTTGGCGTCCTGGCCGCGCCCGTACCACACCGGTTCGCCCGACGGCGGCACGATGACAGCCTGGTGCACATAGAACGACCAGCCATCATAGCCGGTCAGCCAGGCCATATTGGACGGATCGCTGACAACAAGCAGATCGACGCCCTTGGCCTCCATGGCCTTCCGTGTCTTGGCGAGGCGCTCCCCATATTCGCCGCGCGAGAATTTCAAATTAGGCTGCATTTTCTTGGTCCTCGTTTGTTGGGCCTTGCGGCCCAGCATCAGCTTTCGAAAATCGTACCGGTGTTGGCCGCCCGGGCACGGTCGCGGGCGAGCGTGGCGATCGCCGTGTCCTGCACGCCGGTGCCGGTCAGGTCGGCGATGGTGATGTCGCTGGCCGAGCGCCGGCCATGTCTTTCGCCGGCGATGATCTGGCCGAGTTCGGTAATCTCGGCATCGGCCGCCATCACGCCCGTCGCGATGGCATGATGCAGTTCGCCCAGCAGCCGCGTCTGTTTCGCGCTGTCGGCGACGTAGAGATCGGCCATGCGCAGGATCGCCGGCGCGATCTCGTTCTTGTGCTCGGCGTCCGAGCCCATAGCGGTGATGTGTTGGCCGGCCGAGATGAAGCCGGCCTTGATCAGCGGCTCGGTCGACGGCGTCGTGGTGACGATGATGTCGGCGCCTGCCGCCGCCGATGCCGCATCGGGGTCCGCACGCACGACGATGCCTAGTTTTTCGCGCAATGTGTCCGCCGCGGCTTCGGCCTTGGCGGCGTCCCTGGCCCAGATGCGGGCCTCGGCGATCGGCCGCACCAGCATAAGCGCCTCGAGCTGCAGCCCGGCCTGGACGCCGGCGCCGAAGATCGCGGCGATCGAGGAGTCCGATCGCGAAAGGTGTTTAGCCGCGACCGCTCCGGCGGCGGCGGTACGGATGTCGGTCAAATAGCCGTTGTCGAGCAGCAGAGCGTCGACCAGCCCTGTTTTTGACGACAGCAGCACCATCATGCCGTTGACGCTGGGCAGGCCGAGCTTCGGATTGTCGAAGAAGCCGGGACTGATCTTGATCGCAAAACCGTCGATCCCAGGCACATAGGCGGTCTTGACGTCGACCTCGCCGCGATGCTCGGGAATGTCGAGCCGCAGGATCGGCGGCATCGCCACCGGCAAGATAGCGAGCGCTCGGAACGCATTTTCGACGCAGGCGACGGCATCGAGATCGAGCTTCACGATCCCGCGCAGTTCGGCTTCGGTGAGTATCGTCATCCGGCTCATGCGGCGCTCCCCTCAATTGCTTCGCCACAGATGATTTTCCTGTGCAGCGTCATGTCGATGTTGCGGCCCGACAGAATGAGCACTGTGGTGCCGCTCGCCCTGACCTTGCCGGCAAGCACGGCGGCGATGCAAACCGCGCCGGCGCCTTCGACGATCTCGCGCTCCTGTTCATAGGCATGGCGGATGCCGGCGGCGATCTCGTCCTCGCTGAGCAGGATTACGTCGTCGAGCAGGTCGCGGCACATCGAGAAGGTCAGCCGGTTGTCGAGGCCGACGCCGCCGCCGAGCGAATCCGCCAGCGTTGGCAGTTCCTCGACCAAAACTGGATGTCCGGCGTCGAGGCTCGCCTTCATCGCCGCACCCCGCGCCATCGAAACGCCGAGGACCTTCGTGCCGGGGCTGACGCCCTTCACGGCAGCGGCGACACCAGCCGCCAGCCCGCCGCCTGACAGCGGCACCAGCACGAGGGCGGCGTCCGCAACCTGCTCGATGAGCTCCAGCCCGAGCGTGCCTTGCCCGGCGATGATATCAGGATGGTCGAAGGGCGGCAGCATGACCAGTCCCTCTTCCGCGACCAGCCGGTCGACCTCCTGCTGCGCATCGTCCTGGCTGTTGCCGACGATGCGGATCTCGGCGCCGAGCCGGCGGATTTCATCGAGCTTATTCTGCGGCACGAGTCGCGACATGCAGATCGTCGCGCGCATGCCTTCGAGCTTCGCCGCGTGGGCCAGCGCCCGGCCGTGATTGCCGGTCGAGGCGGCGACCACGCCACGCGCCTTCTCCTCGGCGTTCAGCGAAGCAATGGCGTTCGAGGCGCCACGCAGCTTGAAGCTGCCGGTGGTCTGCCGATGTTCGAGCTTGAGATAAACGGGCGCGCCCAAGTGCCCGGAAAGACTCGGGGAAAGCACGGTCGGCGTGCGCTCGACCTTGCCTGCGACGCGCTCGCGCGCGGCGCGGATGTCGGAGAGGGTGATAGGCGCAAGTGTCATGGCCTCATTGTCCCAACGGCAGCGTCATCAGACGGCCGAATTCGGCGCGCGGCTCGTCGTCGCCGCAAAGCCGCAGACAGTTCCAGACCGTTGCCTGGTTGCTGGTCACGACCGGACGGCCGATTGCCTCTTCCATGCCGACCACGGCAAGTGCGGCCCGCAGCGCCGTGCAGGAGACGAACAGCGCGTCCGCTTGCGCATCGGTCGCCTCGCGCGCCAGATCGACCAGCGTGGCCGGTGCAATCCGCGCCATCTCGCGGTCGTCGTCGAAGCCGAGACAGGTGAAGCTGGCGATCTCGAAACCGTGCGCCGCGAAATAGGCCGCCACCGGCCGGCTGGTCTCGACCGTGTAGGGAGTGAGAATGCTGATCGTTCCGGCGCCCAGCGCCTTCAAGCCACGCGCCCCTGCCATCGGCGGTGTGACCACGGGCACGCCGGGCTTGGCCGCCTGCACCGCCGCCTCGATCTCGGCATCGCCGATGACCACGGAGGCCGAGGTGCAGGAATAGCAGATCGCGTCGAGTGGCTCATCGGGCAGGATGAGCGCGGCGCCCGCCGTCAGCGACGGCTGCATCTTGCGCAAATTGTCCGGCGTCGTCGGATTGGCGTAGGGAATGCGCGCGACATAGACGCCGATCCGCTCGCTCGCCACCATGCGGCGAAAATCCGGTTCGGTCGTATGGTCGGTAGCAAGGACGATCAGGCCGATGCGCTTTTCCAGGGGACGCGCTTCGAGCGCCGGCCGTGTCGGCGTCAGTCTGATTTCGGGCAAGTGTTTCATGAAAGACTACCTCTCGATCTTGCCGTAACGGCGTTCCAGCCAGCGCAGCAGCACGACCGAGAATAGGCTGATGACGAGGAAGAAGGCGCCGACCAAGGTCATCGGCTCGACATAGCGGTAATAGGTGTTGGCGACGCTCTTGGCCTGGTTCATCAGTTCCAGCACGGTGATCGCCGAAAGCAGCGGCGTCTCCTTGAACATCGCGATGAAGTAGTTGGCAAGCGCCGGGATCATCGGCGGAATCGCCTGCGGCATGATGATGTGGGTCCAGGTCTGCCGGGCGTTGAGATTGCAGGCCTTGGCGGCTTCCCACTGGCCGCGTGGCACATTGTCGATGCCGGCGCGATAGACCTCGGCCGTGTAGGTGCCGTAATGCAGGCCGAGGCCGATGACGCCCGCCACCAGCGGCGGCAGCAAGATACCGATATCCGGCAGCACGTAGAAGATGAAATAGAGCTGCACCAGCAGCGGCGTGCCGCGGATGAACTCGGCGAGGAAGCCGACGGTGCGCGATAAGCGCTTGTTCGGCGAGCGCCGCGCCAGGGCGATGGCCAGCCCGACGATCGCGGCCAGGACCGAGCCGAGCAGCGTCGCCAGGATGGTGATCTTCACGCCGTCGATCAGCGTCGGCATGATCTCCCAGACGAAGTTCCAATCCCACTCCATTATGAGGCCCGATCCATCAGACGCGCACCCCATCGAGGCCGCGCGCCATGCGGCGTTCCAGCGAACGCACGCCCCACGAGATGATCAGCGCAAGGCAGAAATAAATGACGAGGATGGTGGTGAACGGCACCATCGTGTTGCCGGTCTGCGAGCGCACCACTTGCGCCTGGAAGGTCAGGTCGGTGAGCGAGATCAGCGAAACGACGGCGGTGGCCTTGAGCAATTCGATGGCGTTGTTGCCGAAGGTCGGCAGCATGACCAGCAGCGCCTGCGGCAGGATGACATGGCGCATGGCTTGCCAGCGGCCGAGATTGAGCGCGGTGCAGGCCTCGTACTGTTCGCGGCCGATCGACTGGATGGCGCCGCGCACCACCTCCGCGCCATAGGCGCCGACATTGAGGCCAAGCGCCAGCACGCCGGCCTGCAGCGGCGTCAGCGAAATGCCGATGAAGGGCAGCACGAAATAGGCCCAGAACAGCTGCACGAAGATCGAGGTGCCGCGGAAGAATTCGATATAAGCTGTGGCCAGCGCCCGAACGGCGAAAAAACGCGACAGTCGTCCTAGCCCGGCGAGAAACGCCATGATCAGGGCAAGCACCGACCCCATCAGCGTCAGCTCGATGGTAACAAGCGCTCCCTGCAATATCAGGCCGAAATAGCCGGACCATTGGGTCATGAAGGTCGAAATTTCCAGCGTTTTACGGTTGTAGTCTTGGCATCTTCTCCCCGTTCACGGGGAGAAGATGCCGGCAGGCAGATGAGGGGCAGAGCCAATCCGGCAGAACTGGCGCGGCCCCTCATCCGGCCTTGTTTGTGCATGTCGTTATCCCAAAACCGCTGCGCACTTTTGGGCGACATGCATTCGGGCCACCCTCTCCCCGTGAACGGGGAGAGGGAAAAAGGCCCTACTTCGCCGAGCAGAGCTTGTCGCGGCTCGTCGACATCGCCGCCGCCGCCGAGAAACCGTAGGGCTCGATGATCTTGGCGAATTCGCCGGACTCCTTCAGCTTGGCCAGTTCGACGTCATAGGCGTCGCGCAGCGCCTCGTCGCCCTTCTTGAAGGCCGCGCCATCGCAATAGACCGGCGCGCCGACCACCGGGGCGACGACTTCGAGGTTCGGATCGTTGGCCTTCTTGACCAGATCGTTGATCGACAGCACCGGCAGCGAATAGACGTCGATGCGGCCGTCCTGCAGCATCTTCAAGCCGCTCTGGCCGTCCGGCACGACGATGACGCGGTCACGCGGCACGCCGGCAGTGAGCGCCAGCTTCTCCTCGGTGCCGCCGCCGGGCGCCCCGATCGTCGCGGTGGCATCCCTGGCGACATCCTCATAGCTCTTGAAGCCCTTCGGGTTGCCCTTCTTGACCAGCATCGCCTCGGCGTCGCACAGCACCGGCTCCGAATAAGCGACCGCCGCGCAGCGCTCCGGCTTCATGAACAGGCCGGCGGTGACGACGTCGAAACGGCCGGCCTGCAGGCCGGGGATCATCGCGCCATATTCCGAGATCGAGGCGACGATGTCGTTGACGCCGAGGCGCTTGAAGATTTCACGCGCCACGTCGGGCGCCGCACCCGAAACCTTGCCGTCGGCCGCAACCGCCGTATAGGGCGGTTCATTGGCGATGGCGACGCGGGCGAAGCCCTGTGCCTTGAGCTCTTCGAGCTTGCTGTCGTCGGCCGATCCCGCGGTCGAGGCGGCCAGAATCGCGGTCAGTGCAACACCGGCCAGGCCGGCCAGAATGCCAAGTTTCTTCATTGTTCCCAACTCCTTGCTTCTCTTCTTGGTTCGCTTTGGTCGAGACGGCTTCGCCGCCCCTGAGGACGGCGTTGCCGCCTTGGCATGGCAGTCAGACGCGATGTCCGGCCGCGATGATCTTCTTCAGGAAGCCTTGCGTGCGCTCCTGCTTGGGATTGCGGAAAATCTCGTCGGGCTTGCCTTCTTCGACAATCTTGCCGCGGTCGAAGAACAAAACCCGGTCGGCGAAATCATGGGCAAAACCCATTTCGTGGGTGACGAGCAGCATGGTCATGTCGGTCTCGGAGCAGAGCCTCCACAAGACGTTCAGCACCTCCTCGACCAGTTCCGGATCGAGCGCCGATGTCACTTCGTCGAACAGCATGATCCTGGGCTGCAGCGCCAGCGCTCGGGCGATCGCCACGCGCTGCTTCTGGCCGCCGGAGAGCTGCGCCGGCATCGCTTTTGCCTTGTCGGCCATGCCAACCATGTCGAGCAGTTCCATCGCCCGTTTTTCGGCGGCGGCGCGCGGCATGCCCTTGGTCAGGATCGGCGCCAGCGTGACGTTGTCGATGACGCTCTTGTGCGGAAACAGGTTGAACAGCTGGAAGACCATGCCGATCTTCTGGCGCATTCTAGCCAGATGCCGTTCGTCGGCGGGCAGCAACTGGCCGTTGCGCTCCATGTGGTAAAGCTGCTCGCCATCGATCTGGATGTGGCCGCTGTCGATCCGCTCCAGCGTCATCAGGATGCGCAGGATCGTCGTCTTGCCCGAGCCGGATGGGCCGATCAGCGCCAGCTTCTCGCGCGGCATGACCTGCATCGACAAGCCGTCCAGAACCTTGAAGGTGCCGAAGCTTTTCGAAATGCCGTCGATCTTGATGATGGGCGCGGACAAAGAATTTCCCCGTGCTGCAGAAGCTGTGCTTTAACGATGCGGAACGCGCCAAATCATGTCAATCAGGAAAATAAACTCATGACAATGTTTCTGGCTCCGCAGAATTTCGCGGCAATGTCTGCCTAGATCGCCAGCAGGAGATGCTCCGGGTCGCCGAGCAGAAGTTTGGTGACAACGCTCAGGCCGGCGCGCAGTTCCCCCTCGGTGGTCGAGCCCAGCGAGATCCGAACCGCTGGCTGCCAGGGCGCCGCCGAGATACGGAACGATGTGCCTGGTGCGATCGCCACGCCCTGCAGGCGGGCCTGCGCGACGAAACTCTCCTCGGCACGGTCACCGGGCAGCTGCAGCCACAGATGCAGTCCGTCGCGATGGACACGATAGTCGACCCCGGCAAGCGCCTGGGCGGCGATCTCCTGCCGTCGCCGCAGCGCTAAACGTTGCCAGCGGACGAGCTCCATCGCCGTGCCGTCGGCCACCCATTTTGTCGCGATCTCGGCCACCAGCGGCGTCGCCATCCAGTTGGAGACGAGATGGCGGTTGGCGACGGCGGCGGCATAGCGGTCGGGTGCCGCGAGATAGCCGATGCGCAGGCCCGGCACCACGATCTTGGTGAAGGAGGTGACGTAGAGCGTGCGCTCGGGTGCGAAGGCGGCGATCGGCGGCGGACGGCCCTCGACCAGCGGGCCGAGCACGTCGTTCTCGATGATGGCGATGTCATGCCGGCGCGCCACCACAGCGATCTGCTCGCGCCGCGCGACATCCATAAGCGTTGCGGTCGGGTTAATCACCGAGGGCTGCACGAACACGGCGCGGATGTCGGAAAGCCGGCACGCCTCGTCCAGCGCCTCCGGGATCAAGCCGTTGTCGTCGATCGGCAGGCCCTCGAGGTTGAAGCCGAGATAGCGCGCCAGCGGGATCAGCGTGTGGTGGCCGATCGCCTCGGTGGCGACGGTCGAACCGGGCGGCGCCACGCTCATCAGCGCCACCGTCATGCCGGCCGTGGCGCCGTTGGTCAGGCTGACATTCTGCGCGGACACGTCGAGACCGCAGTGCCGCAGCCATTCGACCGCCACCGCGCGGTGGCGTGGGAACACCATGTTCGGCCTGAACGACAGCGCCGAACTCGACGGCAGGTTTTCGGCAAGCCAGCCCAGCGCCTGCTTCAGCCGCTCCAGATGCATCGGCTCGCAGACCGGCTTCAGGATCGAGAGGTCGATGACCTCGCCAAGGCGTTCCGGCAGATAGGGCGGCTCCGGCTCGCGGCGCTGCGTCTGCACGAAGCTGCCGCGGCCGATCTCGCCGGAGACCAGGCCCCGGCGGATCAGTTCCTCATAGGCGCGGCTGACTGTCTGCACCGAAAGCTCCAATTCGTCGGCCAGCCGGCGATGCGTCGGCAGCCGCGTGCCATTGGCCAACCGCCCATCATGGATGGCGCGCGCGAACTGGTCGGCGAGCGATTGATAGGCCGGCCGCCGGATGAGCGCGGGATCTGGACGCCACAATGTCATGACATATTAGAGATCGAAATCAGTGCAATTGACAATCGAAATAATGCGCCGTCATGGTGTCGGGGACAAAAAAGTGGACGCTCATGGCCGCACCGAAACTCGATCAGATCGACCTGAAAATCCTCGACGCGGTCCAGCGCGACGGGCGCATCACCAAGCTGGCGCTCGCCGAAAAGGTCGGCCTGTCGGCGACGCCGTGCTGGATGCGCCTGCGCAAGCTGGAAAAGGCCGGCATCGTCTCCGGCTATCACGCCAAGGTTGCGATGCGCGCCGTCGCGCCGGTCGCCACCGTCCTGATGGAGGTAACGCTGGCCAGCCACCGCCAGGCCGATTTCGACCGCTTCGAGCGGGTCATCCGCGATATCCCCGAAATCGTCGCCTGCTGGTCGGTGGGCGGCGGCGTCGACTATCTGCTGAAAGTGATGGCGCGCGACATCGACGCCTATCAGCGGCTGGTCGACGCCCTGCTTGAACGCGAGATCGGCATCGACCGCTATTTCACCTACATCGTCACCAAGACGGTGAAGGAGGAGATTGTCTTGCCGGTGGCGGATCTGCTGCCGGCGCTGTCGTGAGGCCTGAGCAAATCGCAAAGAGCCCCCTCATCCGGCCGCTTCGCGGCCACCTTCTCCCCGGCGGGAAGAAGAGGCTGGCGCCGGCGCTGGCGATCTCCTCTCCCCTCGGGGAGAGGTCGGATTGCCCCGAATTGCCCTTTGCAATTCGGTTGGCAATCCGGGTGAGGGGGCACTTCCCCAATGCGATTGCCCAGCCTAAAGCTGGACAGATTGTCTGTCCGAGCCGATGAATAGAGACAATCTCTCTAAGCGTGGGCGCCCAAACAGCCTCTCTGTCTGCACCGCGCGCATAGTCTCTCCGCATCGCCTCGACATCGGGAGACCTCGAACATGTCCGCGCATTTTGCCCGCCCACAACGCCACGAAGCGCTCGACCGGCTCGCCGACCGCCGGCTGCTGCGCGAACTCGCCTATGTCGACGGCCACTGGACTGCGAGTGAGGCCGCCGAGAGTTTCGAGGTGACCGACCCTGCTACAGGCGCCACCGTTGCCTGGGTTGCCGCGCTCGATAGCAGGCAAACGAGCAAGGCGATCGACGCTGCGTCGCGTGCCTTTCCCGCCTGGCGAGGACTTTTGCCGCAGGAGCGCTCGAAAATTCTGCGAAAATGGTTCGACCTGATCATCGCTGCCAAGGAGGATCTGGCCCTGCTGATGACGCTGGAACAGGGCAAGCCGCTCAGGGAAGCGCTTGGCGAGATCGACTACGCCGCCTCCTTCGTCGAGTGGTATGCCGAGGAGGCAAAACGCCTCAACGCCGAAAGCGTCACCAGCCATTTGCCAAACGTCGAGATGATGGTGCGACGCGAACCGCTCGGCGTCGTCGGCGTCGTCACGCCGTGGAATTTTCCCGCGGCCATGCTAACCCGCAAGGCGGCCGCCGCCCTTGCCGCCGGCTGCACGATCGTGGCGCATCCTTCGTCGGAAACGCCGCTGTCGGCGTTGGCGCTGGCCGAACTCGGCGAACGCGCCGGCCTGCCCGCTGGCGTCTTCAACGTTCTCGCCGGCAAGGCTTCGACCATCGTTGGGCGGATGTGCGAAGACCCTCGCGTCCGGGCCATGAGCTTCACCGGCTCGACCGAGATCGGCAGGCTTATCGCCGCGCAAAGTGCGCCGACGATGAAGCGGCTGGTGATGGAGCTTGGCGGCCATGCGCCGCTGATCGTCTTCGCCGATGCCGATCTCGACAAGGCTGTGACCATCGCCGTCGATGCCAAATTCGCCACGTCCGGCCAGGATTGCCTTGCCGCCAACCGCGTCTATGTCCAGCGTCCGATTTATGATCGTTTCTGCGCCGCCTTCGCCAGGCGCATCGAGACGCTGCGGACAGGCAATGGCCTGGCTGATGACACTGACATTGGGCCGTTGATGCATGAGCGCGGCGTCAAGAAGGTCGAGGAACAGGTCGCCGATGCGCTCGCCCATGGCGCACGCTGCCTCACCGGTGGCAAACGCGATTCTGCAGGACCGCTGTTCTACCGGCCGACCCTGCTCGCCGATGTCACCGACGACGCGCTGATCATGCGCGAGGAAACCTTTGGTCCGGTCGCCGCCGTGACGGCCTTCGACAGCGAAGACGAGGTCATCGCCCGCGCCAACGCCACCGAATACGGCCTCGTCGCCTATGTCGTCACCGAGAACGGCGGCCGCCAATTGCGCATAGGCCGCGCGCTCGACTACGGTATGGTCGCCATCAACCGCGTCAAGATCACCGGCGCGTCGATCCCGTTCGGCGGCGTCAAACAGTCCGGCATCGGCCGCGAGGGCTCGCGCCACGGGCTCGAAGCCTTTACCGATCTTAGATATCTCTGCCTGGACGTGGCGTAAGGTGTATCGACATTCAGGTGATGCCGGTCTGCAAATGGCGGCGTCCTGCGCTTCCCTACAGCGCCGCGCGCCCTGTTGGGCGCGCAAAGGACGCTGTAGAACTTTGATTTTTGCGCATGACCTTTCCGAAATCGATCTCGATTTCGGGGTCATGCGCGGGCTCACGTACGAAAAAGTACACTCCGCTCCGGTTCTCGGAAGCCACCATTTTCGACTCGGCCTGACCTGAATCTCGACACACCTTAGGCCGCGTCGGGACCATCTTTCTCTAAGGAGTCAAAAAAATGCTCGACCAGTCCAACGAACTCGCCGCCTGGGACCGCGACCACTTCTTCCATCCCTCGACCCATATGGGCACGCATGCGCGGGGTGAATCGCCGACCCGCGTAATCGCCGGCGGCGAAGGCGTCACCATCTGGGACAATAACGGACGCAAGAGCATCGATGCCTTCGCCGGCCTCTATTGCGTCAATGTCGGCTATGGCCGCCAGAAGATATCAGACGCCATCGCCGCGCAAGCCAAGAACCTGGCCTACTACCACGCCTATGTCGGCCACGGCACCGAGGCGTCGATCACGCTTTCCAAGATGATCATCGACCGGGCGCCGCAAGGCATGTCGAGGGTCTATTTCGGCCTCTCCGGCTCCGACGCCAACGAAACCAACATCAAGCTGATCTGGTACTACAACAACGTGCTCGGCCGGCCGGAGAAAAAGAAGATCATTTCGCGCTGGCGCGGCTATCACGGCTCTGGCGTCATGACCGGATCGCTGACCGGGCTCGACCTGTTCCACAACGCCTTCGACCTGCCGCGCGCGCCGATCCTGCACACCGAGGCGCCCTACTATTTCCGCCGCGCCGACCGCTCGCTGAGCGAGGAACAGTTTTCCCAACACTGCGCCGACAAGCTGGAGGAGATGATCCTGGCCGAGGGCCCGGACACGGTCGCCGCCTTCATCGGTGAGCCGATCCTCGGCACCGGCGGCATCGTGCCGCCGCCTGCTCTCTACTGGGAAAAGATCCAGGCGGTGCTGAAGAAATATGATGTGCTGCTGGTCGCCGACGAAGTCGTTACCGGCTTCGGCCGGTTGGGCACCATGTTCGGCTCCGACCATTACGGCATCAGGCCCGACCTGATCACCATCGCCAAGGGCCTGACCTCGGCCTATGCGCCGCTGTCGGGCGTCATCGTCTCGGACAAGGTCTGGCAGGTGCTGGTGCAGGGTTCCGACAAGCTCGGCAGCATAGGCCATGGCTGGACCTATTCGGCGCATCCAGTCTGCGTCGCCGCCGGCGTCGCCAATCTGGAACTGATCGACGAGATGGACCTGGTGACCAATGCCGGCGAAACCGGCGCCTATTTCCGCGCCGAGCTGGCGAAAGCCGTCGGCGGCCACAAGAATGTCGGCGAGGTGCGCGGCGACGGCATGCTGGCGGCGGTCGAGTTCGTCGCCGACCGGGACGAACGCGTGTTCTTCGAAGCCTCGCAAAAGATCGGGCCGCAGGTCGCGACAGCCCTTGGCGAGCGTGGTGTCATCGGCCGGGCCATGCCGCAGGGCGACATTCTCGGCTTCGCGCCACCGCTCTGCCTGACGCGCGAAGAGGCCGATATCGTCGTGTCGAAGACGGCCGATGCGGTGAAGAGCGTGTTTGCGAACCTCTGAAGAACCGACATGAATGCCATAACCAAACCCCTCCCCGCCACTATGGCCGCCGTGCTGCTGACCGGTCACGGCGGACCGGAAAAGCTTGTCTATCGCACCGACGTGAAAGTACCCTCGCCCGCCCCGGGCGAGGTGCTGGTCAAGGTCACCGCTTGCGGCATGAACAACACCGATGTCTGGGTGCGACAGGGCGCCTACGGCACGGAGGAAGATGCTGCCGCGGTATCGACCTGGCGGCGTCAGGGCAACACGCTGACTTTCCCGCGCATCCAGGGCACCGACACGGTCGGCAATGTCGTTGCCGTCGGCGACGGTGTTTCTTCGGCTCGCATCGGCGAGCGGGTGATGGTCGACTTCTCCATCTACAACCGCGACGACGATTCACTCGCCGACATCGACTATATGGGCCACGGCCGCGACGGCGGCTATGCCGAGTACCAGGCCGTGCCGGCCGAAAATGCCCATGTCGTCGCTACCGACCTGACTGACGTCGAACTCGCCACTTTCTGCTGCGCTTACCTTACCGGCGAACAGATGCTGGTACGCGCCGCATTGAAGGCCGGCGAGCGCGTGCTGGTCACCGGCGCGTCGGGCGGCGTCGGCTCCGGCATCGTGCAATTGGCGCGGGCGCGCGGCGCCATTCCCTATGCCGTCGTCGGCAAGGGCAAGGAACAGGCGGTGCTCGACATCGGCGCCGAGGCGGTGATCACCCGTGGCGTCACCGATCTGCCTGCTGCCGTGAACGACGCGACCGACGGCCAGCCGATCGACGTGGTTGCCGACCTCGTCGGCGGTGCGATCTTCAATGACCTCTTGCGCATCCTTCGGCCCGAAGGCCGCTACACCACCGCCGGCGCGATTGCCGGCCCGGTCGTGCAGATCGATCTGCGCACCTTGTATCTCAAGCAGTTGCAGCTGCATGGTTCGAGCCAGGGCACGCGGCAAGATTTCCGCCGTATCGTCCGCTACATCGAGGAGAAGAAGATCCGGCCGCTGGTCGGCGGCGTCTACAGGCTGTCCGATTTCCACCGCGCCCAGGCGGATTTCATTGCCAAGGATTTTGTCGGCAAACTGGTGGTCGTTCCGGATGCCATCTCGGATCTCGCAGCAACCCGATGACAGCCAAGATTATCGCTCTCGCTTAGTTCTGCGATCGACGTCTGACGCCGACCGGTTCGTCCGCTACGGGCAGCCGTCGCCGTGCAGTTGGCAATGGGTAGTGTCGCAGGGATATTACCCCTCGGCTGCGAATACGTAGCTGTTGCCATCCTTGGACAGCGTGCCGACGTTCGGCATCAACCAGTGAGTACCCGAAATGGTGAGCTTGTCGGCGACCGCGCGATCGAAGATCTTCTTTCGCGTTTCGACGGCCATTTGCGGATCCTGGTCGATAGCAAGCTGCCACTCGGGATTTGTTGAAATGTGGGGCGCAAGATTGACCACGTCAGCGCTGATCAGGAACTGTTTGCCGCCCGATACGACCAGATGCGCGACCATTCCCGGGCTATGACCCGGCGCCTGAACGGCGTGCACGCCGGGCAGGAGTTCTGGTTCTCCCTCAAAGGTCCTGACGTTTTTCCACGTCGCCACGGTGGCCTGAATGCGCTGGGCGAGGCCCTTGCGCGTCGGTCCGAGATCGATCGACTCGACTCCCTGGCGCGTCCACCATTTCAATTCCGCGGCGGGCACCACGATGTCGGCATCCGGGAAGACCTGGGCATTGCTCTCATTGTTCATGAGGCCATAAATGTGGTCGCCGTGCAGATGGGAGATCAGGATCGTCTTGACTGCCTTGGGGTCAAGGCCCGCCGCAGCCATGCTCTCGAATAGCCGGCCGCTCCCCTCACCATAAATCGGATGACCGCCGGTACCCGAGTCGATCAGGACCACTTGATCGCGCAGCTTTAGCGCCATGACGATAAACCGCAGGGGCGCCTGATTGTCGGGAAAACCGGCACCACGCAGCGCCGTCTTGACCTGTTCGACGCTGACATTCCTGACCATACCCTCCCGCAGCGAAACGTCACGCATGCCATCAATCAGACAGAAGACTTCAATGTCGCCAACCTTGTATTTTCGGAAAGGTTGAGCGACGGCCTGTTGAGCGCAGGCCGCGTCGACAAACGTGATCGGCTTGTCGAGTCCAAACGCAGCATGAGCACCGGCTGCGCCAAGTGTCAGGTCGCGACGCGAGATATCGAACATCCTTCCCCGCTGACTGAATGATCGAGCATATCAACGGCGCTCGGCACTGCACAAGGCCGCCGTGAACGCGGCGATCAGGGCCGGCCGATCGAGGTCGTCGCCGAGCCGAGAATGGTGGGGTCCGAGAACCGGAACGGAGCGTACTTTTGGATACGTGAGTACCGGAAGCGTAGGAAACCGCCGTTCGCGGGCCGGCTGAATATCGACACGCTCTAACAAGCGCTCGGGCTGTTCGCCGACACGGTAAAATCGAGCGCGACATGGCCTTGCGGCGCGCCGAAGCGAAGGAAGGCTTCCGATAGCGTCGCGAACACCGGTCCGGCATCGCCTCTAAGCTTGGTGCAGAAATTCTTCGACCTGTCGAAGACGCCCGAAGTCTTGAGAAAGTCGATGCAGCCGTAGATCTCGTCCATGTGATGGCCCTCGCCGAGCGGATAGAGCGAGAACTGCGCGGCGACCTCTTGGCCGAGCTTTTTCGCACCGTCGACATGCGACCGCGCCGCGCCGATGCGCTCGGCCAGGGACAGCTCGTGACTGCTGCCGGAAATCGGTGTGCAGATCGGATCGTCGGGCTCGCCGGGGCAGCCGCGCGACACCGTCGCCGACAACACGCAGTGCACGCCACTTGCCGCCGCCGAGGCGAACAGATCGCGCATGGCCGGGAAAAGCTGTTCCGGCGGGCCGACGATCAGCGTCGAGATGTCGTCGGTCTCGATGCGGAAATTCGGCCATCGCCGAAAGTGCTTTGAGGATGACGCCGACGAAATCGTCGCACATCGGATACAGGGAAATCTGTGCACCTGAAAACACGGTCGCCTCGCTCCGCTGGCATTACCCAGATCAGCTTGAGGGACCGAAGGCTTGGCACCTTCCATCTCAGCCCCGGCAATACGGAGCGCCCCTGTCGATTGGGTGGACGTAGCACCGGCGCGGTGGATGTTCAAGTACGATCCGGGGCAATTGCCGATCGTGGCGCCGCCGGCAAAGCTGCCGATCTCCCCTGCGGAAGATTGGATGCCGCAGCAAGGCTCAAAGCGTACCTGGCTTTCAACGCTCAATACGCGGCGGCTTTCACGAGGCGTTTTTCGTGATGGCTTTGTTTATCTGCAAGACCATTCTGATTTGGCTGCACGACGGCAACAAGGATTCCTGATCCTCTCCTGCAGCGTTATAAGTTTTTCGCAGTTTTCTTATAACGCCGCTTGCGTCGCTCGAGATCACGCCGTTACGCGCGCGCCAATTGCGGGACCTGCTTGCCCGCGGCTTCAAGCGATCTTTCGAACGCGTCGATCATCTCATCGACCTGTGGCTCGGTGATGATCAGCGGCGGGCAGAAAGCCAGCGCGTCGCCCATGTTGCGGGATATCACGCCGTTCTGCTGCATGAAACCGTTGACGAGCCCGCCCAGCGCGCCGGCCGTCTCCCACGGCGTCTTGCTCGCCTTGTCGCCGACCAGTTCGACCGCCGCGATCAGGCCGACTCCGCGCACCTCGCCGACAAGCGGGTGCGATTCGAGCTTGCGCAGCCGCTTCTGCATATGCGCGCCGACCGTGCGCGCATTGCCGACAAGGTCGCGCTCCTCGATCAGCTTCAGGTTCTCGAACGCGACTGCCGCCGCAACGGGATGGCCGCCGCCGGTGAAGCCGTGGCCGAAGGTGCCGATGCGATTGCTTTCGTCGGCAATCGGCTCGAAAACCTTTTCGTTGATCAGCAAGGCCGAGATTGGCAGGTAGGACGAAGAAATCTGCTTCGACAGCACCATGATGTCAGGCCTGATGCCGAAGGTCTGCGAGCCGAACATCTCGCCGGTTCGGCCAAAACCGCAGATCACCTCGTCGGCGACGAGCAGGATGTCGTATTTCGACAGGACCGCCTGGATCTTCTCCCAGTAGCCGGCCGGCGGCACGATGACGCCGCCGGCGCCCATGATCGGCTCGCCGAAGAAGGCAGCGATGGTTTCCGGTCCTTCGGCCAGGATCAGCTTTTCCAAGTCGTCGGCAAGCCGGCTCGAAAACTCTGCTTCGCTCTCGCCTGGCAGCGCCTCGCGCCAGTGGTGCGGCGTCGACGTGTGCAGCACATTGGCAATCGGCAGGTCGAAGGAAGTGTGGTTGTTGGGCAGGCCTGTCAGGCTTGCCGCGGCAATGGTGACGCCGTGATAGCCGCGATTGCGGCTGATGATCTTCTTGCGTGCCGGCTGGCCGATCGCATTCGACCGGTACCAGATCATCTTCATGGCCGTATCGTTGGCCTCGGAGCCGGAATTGGTGAAATACGCCTTGCTCATCGGCACTGGCGCCATTAGCACCAGCTTCTCGGCGAGATCGATCAGCGGCGAATGCGATTTGGAGCCGAAGTCGTGATAGTAAGGCAGCTTGGACATCTGGCGCACCGCCGCATCGACCAGCCGCTTCTCCGAAAAGCCGACCGCGACGCTCCAAAGCCCGGCCATCGCCTCGATATAGCGGTTGCCGGCGAGATCCTCGACATAGATGCCGTCGCCCTTCTCGATGACGAGTGGCCCTGCTTCCTCATGCTTGCGGGCATTGGTGTAGCCGTGCATGTGGTAGCTGATGTCGCGGGCTTCGGGAGAATTCGGTCGAGCGTCCATGATGGCTCCTGTCCTGCATGCCGGGACGTGCGTCCTGCCGCCGTTCGGCGCGCATCGG
The DNA here is from genome assembly GCF_055811755.1 of Mesorhizobium sp. WSM4840. Lineage (NCBI taxonomy): Bacteria > Pseudomonadati > Pseudomonadota > Alphaproteobacteria > Hyphomicrobiales > Phyllobacteriaceae > Mesorhizobium > Mesorhizobium sp. WSM4840. Next base: position 138,171 of record NZ_JBVVQD010000006.1, on the reverse strand, counting down.
CCTCTGGATTAATGCTGTTTGGTGCATCTGTTTCTTGTAAGGGTGTCAAGCCCTTTCGGAAGGGCTGGCGGATGGACGGAAGACATGCAGAATTTCAGCTTCGAGGCTGCAGAACGCGAGAACCTGCGCCAGGCCGGCGGTGCGCGTCGCCCCGAACGGGTCACCAGCAGGCACAACAACAAGGCTGAGGTGGCCTGATCGTGGACCATGTCGACTGCATCGTCGCCGGCGCCGGCGTCATTGGCCTCGCGATCGCGCGAGAGATGGCACGGCGTGGCATGGATACCCTGATCCTCGAGGCCGAGAACGCCATCGGCACCGGGACCAGTTCGCGCAATTCCGAGGTCATCCATGCCGGCATCTACTATCCGGCCGGATCGCTGAAGGCCCGGCTCTGCGTGCCAGGCCGGGAAAAGCTCTACCGTTATTGCCAGGAGCGGGCGGTGCCGCATGCGCGCTGCGGCAAGCTCATCGTCGCCACGGATGCCGAACAGGAGCCGGTGCTCGCTTCCATCCTGGCCAACGCCTCTGCTTGCGGCGCGGGCGATTTGACGCCCTTGACCGCAGCAGAGGCGCGCAGGCTGGAGCCCAAGCTGCGGTGCACGGCGGCCCTTTTGTCTCCCGCCACCGGCATCATCGACAGCCATGCCCTGATGCTCGCGCTGCTGGGCGACGCCGAGGAGCACGGGGCGGCGCTCAGTCTCAACACCCGCATCGTCTGCGGCCGCATCGAGGGCGGGCGCATCGCGCTCGACACGGTCGACAGCACAAGCGGCGAGCGCTTTGAAATCGCCACCGCGCGCTTCATCAACGCCGCCGGGCTTGGCGCCACAGCACTTGCCAGCTCGCTTGACGGGCTCGACCCGCAATTCGTGCCAGATCTTCGCTATGCCAAGGGCAATTATTTTTCGGTCGCCGGCCGGGCGCCGTTCTCGCGGCTGGTCTATCCCGTGCCCGAACCCGGCGGGCTCGGCGTCCATCTGACGCTCGACCTCGACGGCGTCGCCCGCTTCGGGCCTGACGTCGAATGGACCGAGACACTCGACTATCGCGTCGATCCAACGCGTGGCGAGCGCTTCTACGACGAGATCCGCAAATACTGGCCGGACCTGGCCGATGGCAGCCTGCAGCCGGCCTATAGCGGCATCCGGCCGAAGCTCTCCGGTCCTGGCGAAGCCAATGCCGACTTTGTCATCCAGGACGCGCCGGTGCATGGCACGGAGGGCCTGGTCAATCTGTTCGGCATCGAGAGCCCCGGCCTGACCTCAAGCCTGGCGATCGCCGACCATGTCGCGCAGCGCCTCGCGCCGAAGGCCAGCTAGCCGAGGGCGATCCGCGCGAGCGCACCCGTAAGCCATCCGTAAGCCGGGGTCGCGGAACCTGGATCCGACGATCAACGGGACCATCGATATGAAGAACCGTTTCGAAGCCATGCCGAACCCAAGCTGCCGGTTCGAGATCTGGGACAATGAGACCGGCGAGCCCGTGGTCCATCACGATCGGCTGCTCACCTTCGCCTCGGCGAAGTCGGCGGCAAGGATCGCCGACTTCCTCAACGGCAGCAGCAGCCATCGGCGCCGCGCCGGCGCCGCCGAATGGCGCGTTGCGGCCCGCGATGTCGGCTGGGGAGGATGATCGCCAGGCTGCTCCACCTGGCGATCGGCATGGCGGAGCTTCGGCGGCTCGTCTTCCAACGAAACTTGGCGCAGGATCGAACGCTTTGGTACCGAGCGTCGGAGGAGTCTCGCCATGACCGATGAACCAAGCCGTGCACTGGCGCGTGATCCCCAGGATTTGGAGCGCCTGCTGATCTCCCGGCAGTGGGCGGGAGACATCGACGGCATGGCCGCGCTTTTTGAGCCGCATGCCGTCGTCGACAGCGGTGAAGGCCGACTGACGCGTGGCCGCGAAGCGATCCGGGCACTCTTCGCCGACATCACCGCAACGGGCCGAAAATTTGCTGCCGGAACTCAGGCACCGGCAGTTATCAGCGGAGACTTGGCACTCACGTCAACCCGTCTTCCCGATGGCACCGTAACCGCCGAGGTCGCCCGCCGCCAAGGCGACGGGACATGGCTGTGGGTCATCGATCGATTCTCCGTTGCGTAGCGCCGGCCCGGATGACCTCGGAAATCGATTTTCGCTGGGAATCATGCGCAAAACCAAATGCTCGCGCGTCCGGGCGTGCGGCCCTGTAGCGCAAAGGAGTGACTCCAGTACGGTTGTGGATTCGAAGTTTCCTGAACGCCGATGCCGTCGATCGAGCAGGAACCTCAAATCTGGTTATGATGCATCAGTGCGCCGTCTGCGAATGGTCGCCGCCCGGCTGCGAAATGCCGCCCAGCGCTTCGCCGGCCCAGGCCGGCTCGCCATTCGTAGCGAGATCGCCGAGCGAGACAATGCCAACCAACCGTCGGTCGCGGCTGATCACCGGCATTCGCCGCAGTTTGAGATCGCGCATATTCTGAAGGACATCGCCGACTTCCTGGTCGTCAAAGCAGCATTGTACCTCCGCGCTCATCACGTCCCTGATCTTGGCATCGGGACCTCTGCCCTCCGCGATGCCACGGACGGCAATGTCGCGGTCCGTGATCATGCCGACCAGCCGGTCATTCTCACCGACGGGCAGAACACCGGCGTCAAGATCGGCCATGGCTCGTGCGGCATCCCGCAGGGACTGGTCCGGACTGGCGACCTGAACATTCCGTGTCATGCACTCGCTGATTCTCATAGCTTTCTCCTCGAGGTGCAGCGCCCCGCCGATCCTGTGATGAAGGTGTGATCAGGGGAGAATGAACGCCTTTAGAAATTGTTCCATTTTTCGACCACGCGCAGCGGGCACGCGCGACGGGATAGCTCTGCGACGGGCCTTATCCGTGACGGACCGGGAACCATAATCCGGCACGATGGTTGTGTGATCACCGAGTGATCCTCCCCGAGCAAAACGGAAAACGGAAGGAACGATCATGCGCATGTTGACGACAATTGCCGCCCTTTCGGGATTGGCCCTGGCGCAGCCGATCCACGCGCAATCCACCGACCCGCAGCTTCCCCAAATCGCACCCCCGGCTCCGGAAGCCCTGCCCGATCCAAGCTTGCCTAACCAAACGCCTGACCAGGCCCTGCCTGACCAAGCCCTGCCGGATCAAGGTTTCACCGACCAGAATTTTACTGGCATTGCGATTGTCGCCCTGGAGGATTTGCCGCCGGAACTCAAGACACAAGCCGAGGCCGTGATCACCCAGACCAGCGTTGAAGATCTGCTTACCCTGCAGAGCTCGATCGATGCGTCGCCGCAGGCAGCAACGGCGCTGGCGGCGAGCGGACTGGATTCCTCGCAGGTTGTTGCCGCCAACATCGATGGCGACGGCATGCTGACGCTGATCATCCAGACAACCACCTGATCGGCGATCCGGGCGTGGCGGACCGGACCACCCGGCTTCGGCCCTGAAAACCCGGTACAGCGGAGCAGCGTCATGGCCGAAGCCGCAGTTCGCAAGTTCACCCTCAACTTCGGGCCGCAGCATCCCTCTGCTCACGGCGTCCTGCGGCTGGTGCTGGAACTGGACGGCGAGATCGTCGACCGCGCCGATCCTCATATCGGCCTGCTCCACCGCGGCACGGAAAAACTCATCGAGTACAAGAACTATCTGCAGGCCCTGCCCTATTTCGACCGGCTCGACTACGTCGCGCCAATGAACCAGGAGCATGCGTTCTGCCTCGCCGCCGAGAAGCTGCTCGAAATATCGGTCCCGAAGCGCGGACAGCTCATCCGTGTTCTCTTTTGCGAAATCGGCCGGCTCTTGTCGCATCTCCTCAACGTCACGACACAGGCCATGGATATCGGCGCGCTGACGCCACCGCTCTGGGGTTTTGCCGAGCGCGAGAAGCTGATGGTGTTCTACGAGCGCGCCTCCGGCGCCCGCATGCATGCGAATTATTTCAGGATCGGCGGCGTGCACCAGGATCTGCCTCCGAAGCTCCTGGACGATATCTGGAATTTCTGCGATCCGTTCCTCAAGGTCTGCGGCAATCTCGATGAATTGCTCACCGGCAACCGCATCTTCAAGCAGCGCAATGTCGATGTCGGCGTTATCGGCCTCGATGACGCCTGGGCCTGGGGCTTCTCCGGCCCCATGGTGCGCGGGTCGGGCGCACCGTGGGATTTGCGCAAGGCGCAGCCATATGAATGCTACCCGGAGATGGACTTCGACATTCCCATCGGCAAGAACGGCGACTGCTATGACCGCTACCTCGTCCGCATGGAGGAAATGCGCCAGTCGGTGCGGATCATGAAGCAATGCCTGGAGAAATTGCGATCGCCGGAAGGCCAGGGGCCGGTGGCAATTCCGAACCACAAGATCACGCCGCCGCCGCGGGCGACGATGAAACGCTCGATGGAAGCGACGATCCACCATTTCAAACTCTACACGGAGGGCGTTCGCGTGCCCGCCGGAGAGGTTTACGCAGCCGTGGAGGCGCCGAAGGGCGAGTTCGGCGTCTATCTGGTTTCAAATGGCAGCAATACTCCCTATCGATGCAAGATCCGCGCGCCGTCCTTTGCTCATCTGCAGGCGATGGATTTTCTGTCGCGCGGGCACATGATCGCCGATGTCGCCGCGATCATCGGGTCGCTCGATATCGTGTTCGGCGAGATCGATCGCTAGCGCATTTTGCAGCCAAGTGGAATTCTTGGCTTCGCAGAAATGCGGCTAAAGCAAACAGATAGAGCGGGATGCCTGGTTCAACTTAAACGTGTCCCGCTCTAACCACGCGCAGGGTGTTTCAGATTTCGAGCAAAGCGTAGGGACGGCCGGTCGGCTTCGCCACGTGCATGGCGACGTTGTAGACCGGGGCGCCGCCGGGCGTGCGACCTTCGTAGACGCCGCGATGCGCGTGGCCATGCACCACGGCGCTGACCTTGAACCGATCGATCGTCTCCGCCAGCCGCGACGAGCCCAGGAACGGAAAAATCTCCAATGGCTCGCCGGCGACCGTCTCGACCACCGGAGCGTAGTGCAGGACGACAACCGTACGATTGGTGCGAACCTGCCGCATTGCGTTTTCGAGCCGCATCGACTCGCTGACGCTTTCGGCGACCATCGCCTTGATCGCCGGCTCGCCGAAGGAGCCGAGCATGCGCGATCCAAAACCGCCAATAAAACCCTTCACGCCGACAAAGCCGACCTCCTTGATTTCCGTCGTCTGGCCGTCAAGAAGATGGACGCCCGCCTGCCGAAGAATGTGGGCGACGTCCTCGACCGCGCCGGATTCATAGTCATGGTTGCCGAGCACGGCGACGACCGGGATGGAGCAGGCGCGCAAATCCTCTGCAAGGATTTCGGCCTCTCGGGGCTTGCCGAGATTGGTGAGGTCGCCAGTGAGCACGAGGACGTCCGCTTCGCGCGAGACCTCGCCGAAGAGATCACGGCAGGAGGCCTGCCCGTCTTCCCGCACATGCAGGTCGCCGACGGCCGCAATCTTGACTGTGCGGTTTCTCTCGGTCCTTGCCGTGGCAGTTCCGCCCTTCTCAGCCATCACGAAATTCTCCTGTTCCGCCGACGCCGGCAAAGCCCCATTCCTTGACGTCGATCTCGTAGTCGGTCGGCGAAAGCAGGCGCCCGCGGCAGATCTTCATTCGGGGAGTAGGCAACTCCCTCTGCTTGGCGAGCCGGTCAAGCAATTCGTCCAGCAGCCAGGTGGGAATGTGATCGCGCTCGCTCGGATAGATCCATCGAAAATTCAGAAGCTGCATCAACAGCACCTCCCAGTGAACTTCGAGGTAGGAAAGCAGCCGGTGCCAATCGATCTGATCCTGCGCCTTGAGGATGGTATGAGCGATGTCGGCGCCGTCGTGGCGGCGTCTGTCCTGGATGAAGCATTTGGACCAGATAAGCTCGGTCGGACCTACGATCCGCACCTGACTGCCCAGCAGCTCGATCTGCCGTGCATGCTCCAGCCACTGGTCGCCGACCGGCATGGTGCCGTTTGCCGATGCGAATATGACGTCAAAAAAATGCGTGCTTTTGAAGACCTTTCCAAGCCATCGGTCGTCCACGATCTCGACCGCATAGCCGGCTTGCTTGAAATGGGCGAGGATGCGGGCGTAGTCGCCGGCCTTGCAGAAGATGTCGAGGTCTTTGGTCTGGCGCGTGACGCCCGTATAGGCACTCACCGCGTAGGTGCCGGCGACAAGAAAGGGGATGTCCGTCGCGGCAAGTTCGCGGATCGCCTCTGTATAAAAGACCTCGGCCTCGGCGTGCTGAAGCGTCGGCGCCGCTTTTGGATCGATCGTCGGAACGGATGCCGGGATGGCGCCTCCCGTTGGAGAATCGTTGGTCATGAAATCGTGGCTCCGAAGCCCAGCAACCTGCAGCTGTCCGTCCTTAACAAAGCCGCCGCCGCATGGTTCCGTCGACGAGATCATGCAGCCGGACGTCTCCATCGGGCTGCCGGGCAGCCGAATTCGTTAAAAATGTGATGGCGGAGCCTTTTTCGCCGCTGGTGAGTTGAAGGTGTGAGAAAACCAGCAGCACGGAGGTGACCATGGAGGACGAGCGCAAGGCGGTACGCGTCAGGCTCAATGGAAGGGTGCAAGGCGTCTCTTTTCGCGTTTGGACACGCACCGAGGCCGAGAGGCTCGGTCTGTCCGGGTGGGTTCGCAACGAGGATGACGGATCGGTAACGGCACTGATCGTCGGAGCCGAGGGCGCGGTTTCGACGATGATGAACCGGTTGTGGAAAGGGCCGACCGGGGCGTCGGTCTCCGGCGTGACATCCCAAGACGTCGATCCCGGCCAGGCGCCGAACGGATTCAGGATCATCGGCTAGCAAGCGGATACCGGCTTTTGGAAAAGCCGATGCTCAACCAAAAGCCAGGCCTCCGCGACGCTTGCCTTGCGCCGCCGGGAACAATCGACAGCCAGCGCCGTTTGGACCAATCAGCCATGATTACGGGCGGCCATGACAAACGATGACGGGATTCGGCCAATGGACGTCACCCGAGCAGACGGCTTTCCGCCCAGTTTCGGCGAAGAAAGCTTCTCGGTTCGGCTTTCGGACTGCCGACTACAACTCGATGTATGCTCTTGCACTAGCCACTGACTACGACGGCACACTCGCGGAAAACGGGGTCGTTTCCGATGCGACCCGTGCCGCGCTTGAGCGGCTGAAGGAAACCGGCCGCAAGTTGATAATGGTCACCGGTCGCGAGCTTGCCGACCTCGAAAGCGTTTTCCCGGAGCTTGGCATTTTCGACAAAGTCGTCGCCGAAAACGGCGCGCTCGTCTACACGCCGGCTTCGAAGGAGGAGCGCATCCTGGCGCCTGCGCCTCCGGCGGAATTCGTCGACAGGCTGATGATGCGCAAGATCGCCCCCCTGTCGATTGGACGTTCCGTCGTCGCCACCAGGGAGCCCAACGAGACCATCGTGCTGGAAGTGATCAAGGACCTTGGCCTGGAGCTGGAGATCATCTTCAACAAGGGTGCCGTCATGGTGCTGCCGAGCGGGGTCAACAAGGCGACCGGTCTTGCGGCTGCCCTTGAGGATCTGGAATTGTCCGCCCACAATGTCGTCGGCATCGGCGATGCGGAGAACGACCATGCCTTTCTGCGCGCCGTCGGCTTCGGAGTTGCAGTCGCCAATGCACTGCCGAAGGTAAGGGAGACGGCGGGCCACGTGACGAATGGTGCCCGCGGCGCGGGCGTGAGGGAGTTGATCGAGGGCCTCATCTCGCATGACGCCGCCTTGCTCGACACGGCGCGGCAACGCATCGAGATTGGCGCGGACGACGGATCGGGCGCGGTGATGCACCTTTCACCGCGCGGCGGCGGCGTGCTGCTGGCCGGCACGTCGGGGATCGGAAAATCCACCCTCGCCACTGCCCTGACCGAGCGCTTCGTCGAGCAAGGCTTCCAATTTTGCGTGCTCGACCCTGAGGGCGACTACGAGGACCTGGAGGACGTGCTGGTGGTTGGCGACGCCAAAAGCCCGCCGAGCTCGCGCGAAATCTTCGACCTCTTGTCGAAGCCGTCCAACAATGTCGCCGTCAACATGCTCGGGATCAAGACCGCGGAGCGGCCAAACGCCTTCGCCAAGCTGCTGCCGGAGCTTGCCGCGCTTCGCGCCCGCACCGGACGCCCGCACTGGCTGATCATCGACGAGGCACACCACCTGTTGCCGCACGCGCGCGATGGCACATCCTTTGCGCTTCCAAAAAGCCTTTCGGCGACCATTCTGGTCACAGTACATCCCGATCTGGTTTCGCGGGATGTGCTGGCAGGTGTCGACACGGTGCTGGCTCTTGGCCCGGAAGCCGACAAGGTTGTTGAAAGCTTCTGTGCAGCAATTGGCGAGGGCGTACCGCCGGGCGTCGTGCCGCCACCGGAAAACAAGGTCTTGTATTGGAACCGGTCGACAGCCGATCCCGCAAGACCGATCTCGGTCGAGCGTCCCCGGCAGGAACGCAAGCGCCATATTCGGAAATATGCCGAGGGCGATCTTGGCGACAACAGTTTCTATTTCCGCGGCGCGGACGGCAAGCTCAACCTGAAAGCGCAAAATCTCATGATGTTCCTCCATATCGCCGAGGGGATCGACGACCGCACCTGGGAGCATCACTTGCGCGCGGGCGACTATTCGGCCTGGTTCCGCGACCAGGTCAAGGACCAGGGACTTGCGGAGGAAGCGGCTGTCATCGAGGATGACGATAGTCTCGATCCGCATAGAAGCCGCGCCGCCATCGCGGAAGCGGTCCATCGCCGCTACACCGCGCCCGCCGACTGAAATCCGCCCATGCCCTGTGGTATCGAGGCCGATTGTATCGAGCTTCGCCGATGGCGGATCGCCGCCGAACGGCATATCCGCACATCAACGACCACTGATGCGAGGCGTGGAAATCGCTTCGCCGCCTCCATCAACTGAACATGCCGGCCCCTAGCGTGAATGCCGGTAGCTTCAATGCCCGTAGCGTCAATGCTAGCGTCAATGCATGAATGTTCCTCGCAGCCAGGCGAAGAAGCCGAACCTCTCGGACATTGCCGCACGGACGCGGGAGGCAGCCCATCGCGCTCGTATCGTGGCGCCGACATGGCAATGGCAGACGATTTCGTGCAACTGCCAGTCGGTCAGTTCGAAGAAGCGCCTGGCTTCACCGTAGGTGTCGTCTCTCAAGCCTTGTGCGCGAAAGATCGGGTCCTCGAAGGCAACCGTGAGAGGCGAGTCGTTATAACGCATCTTTTCGCGTATCTCAGGGGACTTGTATTCGGTGCCCGTCAACGCTTCGAGACGCCGATCGGGATTTTTCTCCAGCAGTTTCGCCCAACGTTCGAGACGCTGGCTTCGGGTCGCTACTAGGTCTGTTGCTTCAGCCTGAACGTCGGCAACGGTATGCAGTTGGTCAAGTGTTTGGTGCTTCACGGCCGCCTCCTATTCAACAGGTGAGTTCGTCCCACCCTGAAATGGAAATTATGGCGGTACACGACGCCGACAAGGCCCTCATGCGCGTACCATTCGATCACTTTTCTGACGGCGCCGTCCTGCCACGAGTGCCTGACGCCTGCGGGATCATCGGAGGTTGCCATCGGAACCATAGGCACACGTGGTCGTTCTGCGTGCACCAGCCCGTAGAGCGAAATCGGTCGAAACGGGTGGCGTTAGAATCCCGGCCGACGTCGGTGACCCGCCAAGGCAGAGTGCAGCGAGGAAGGAAATCGCACCATGGCCATTCTTCCCACTCCCGAACCAACCCCCACTCCGGCGCCCACGCCACCGCCGCTTCCTGAACCGAAGCCGGTGCGTGAGCCGGACCCGGACAGACTTCCCGACGAAGCTCCCGTCCCCAATCCGGATGAAAATGATGCGCCGCTGAAAATCGGTCCTAAAAGATCCGATCCCGGCATTTGACGGAGCGGATTGGTGTGAAGCGATCGGCGGGACGCTCGCTCTAGATCGCCCAATTCTTCATGGAGGCCGGTGTCGGCGCATTGCGCGGCCATCGAGCGCGTGGCGCTCGGGCGGCGTGGAATGATGATGGAATGATGCTCACCGTCGCAGGCATCAGATCGAGCGCTGCGGCGAAGCGAACTCGGAGGCCTGCCTTAGATGCTGGCGCAGCAGCGCCTCGGCCCATTCGATCTCGCCCGCTTCGACAGCATCGAGGATGGCCAGATGTTCCCGGCATGACTGCTCGATGCGTTCCGCCGGCAGTTCCTCGAAACCTGCCGATTCCTGCAACCGGCGCAGATTGTTCTGCTGGCGCACCGCATCCGCCAGGAACCGGTTGCCGGAACAGGCCGCAAGCCCTTCGTGAAAGGATGCGTTGATCCGGAGAACGGCAGGCTCATCCACGGCCAGAACTGGGATTTGCAAGGATCGGGATTTGCTTGCCGCCGTTCTTGCGTGCGCGCGAGCCACGCATACGACGGTGATCGCATCGTGCGATGTGGCTGCCGGGACCACCGAGTTCGATGGCACCTGGCTTCTTGATGGTGAATGGTCATCGAGAGACAATCCATGAGAGCGGTCCCGACTATGACCGTCCGGTCAATTCGCGTCCCGTGCGAGGCCACTAGCACGTACCCGCGTCCTTGATACACCGGATTCATCCCCTAGTTACCTCCCGTGGGCGCCTTAGTCGCGAGTTTGCCTGGGGGCGGCGGCGGTTGCGCCGTCCTGACTGCATGCCGCGGAAAGACGGTTCGACCGACGCACTTTATGGAGGTGGTCGTGCGTCAATCCCCTGAATCCAGCTGGGCATATGTCGCATTCGTTTGCTCGATCGCGGTAGCTTGCGCAGGAGCTGCCGCCGGCGGCGAGCGCGGCGGAGGCAATAGCGGTGGCAACCATGGTGGCGGAGACAATAGCGCTGGCAGCCATCACGGTGAAGGCCGCAAAGGCGGCGCGCACAAAGGACCTGGCGGCTCCAGCAGTAGGTCACCGGTGGACGACGATGGGACCAGCACCGCTGCAACGGCAGCAGTTGCGGCAACTACGGCCGCCACTGCCGTCAGTGTCGCCCGGTCCGCAGGAGCCGGACGGTCGCTCGACCTCCCGGCCAGCCTCCAGCCTCCCAGCGACATCAACAGTCCATCGACGGTTAGTCCAATCAAAGCGCTGCCGGGCGTCCCGGATGAAATCGTTCGCGCCTGCCATGATGCAATCGAGTCGGCCGCCGCCCCGTTTGGCGCGACCAGTGTGCGCGTCAGCAGCGCAGGTTCCATACGTCGGTTGAGCCCGGATACGATCTCGGCTCCCGTTGAGGTCAGCATCGACTATGGACGGCAAGGCAAGGTGGAGACGCGCCAGGCGCCGATCAAATGCGAATTGAACGCTACAGGCAGCGTGATCGGGCTGACATAGCGTATCGCGCAGAACTCCTCGCCGACGAGAGCAGGATGAATTCGAACGGGTGAATCATCCGCGGCGTCGTGAGAGGGTGCGACTGCAATGCCTCCCAAAGGCCCTGGGCCTTCGATAGGAGGACCGCACAGTCGTTTTGGAAATCACTCCAACGTCGCTTGTCTTGGCCTGAGGGGATAGGGAAGTATGAGAGAACGCACCCGGGCAATCCGCGCCGGGGCGCGAATCTTGCTGCGTGCAGTCTTCTGGCTGACAGCCTTCAACCCGCCGGCAGCGGCTGCCGCGCGGCCAGCGCGCGGCTTCAGCGGCGGCTCAATCTGGGCGCTGCGACGCTCAGCCCTGAGCCTGTCATTGTCCGCGCGCGCGGCGGCCAGGTCGCGGGCAAGAGAAACAGTGACTTCACGTTGCTTGTCCAGAGCCTCCTTCAGCCTGGCGACCCCTACCAAAAGTGCTCGGGCGGCGTCGCGTTCGAGGCGAGCTTTATCGAGGTCCTCATGGGTCGAGACTGCCGCAGCGCGTTCTCGTGCCAGAGCCTGCGCCGTCTCGGTTGCAGTCTGCTCCACTCGTTTTCTCGCTGTGACTGCTCTGGCTCGTTCCTGCTCAGCCGCGTCGCGCTCGAGGCGAGTTTTTTTCAGCTCCTCTCGCGTCGAGACTGCTGCAGCGCGTTCTAACGCCAAAGCCTGCGCTGTCTCGGTTGCAGTCTGCTCGGCACGCTTTCTCGCAGACACCGCTCTGGCTCGTTCCTGTTCAGCCGCGTCGCGCTCGAGGCGAGCTTTTTTCAGCTCCTCATGAATCGACGCTGCTGCAGCGCGTTCTCGAGCCAGCGCGCCCTCCGTCTCGGCTGCGGTCTGCTCCACTCGTTCTCTCGCTGTGACTGCACCGGTCCGTCCCTGCTCAGCCGCGTAAGCGCGCTCCATGAGCGCGGCATTGGACCGTTTCACTTCGGCGAGGTCGCCATGAAGGTCCTCTGATTTCCGGCGTTCGTCGTCGAGCATTCCGCTCGCTTGCGCCAGCGAAGCCTTGGCCTTGGCGCGATCCTCGGCGGCCTCGGCCTGAAGCTGTTCAATTTGCGCCTGCGCTCGCGATAGATCGCGCGCCACCCATCCGGCTCGCTGACGCTCCAGATGAGCAGCGGGCATCTCCGTAAAGACATAGTTGGTGGCCTCGCGCAGCATCGTGCGGGTATCTCCCGCAATGCGCCGCAATGCGTCAACTGTGCGGGCTGCCGCGAGCTCGTTGCGCAATTGCTCCTGGCGTACGCTATCGGCGGCTGCCATGCTTGTCCTCAGCGCGTCGATCTCCTTGCGCGACTCGAGCAGCGCTCGCTGCAGAGCGGCGCTCCTGGCGCGCTCGCCTTCCGCCGCCTGGTGCTCCTGGCCGGCCAATTCCCTCGCTGCGGCTGCCTGAGCAGCAGCTGCTCCGACTTGCGCCCGGGCAGCCGTGAGATCCGGGCTGAGCAATTCGACACTCGTGCGCTCGTCTCCCTGGGCTGGCCCACGCACATCTAATGCAGCACTCGCCGGAAGCTCGATGGGTCGCGAAAGGTCCGGATTGGCGTTGCCCTGGACCCGCGAAATGGCGGGGGCGCTTTCGACCCAGTTTTGTCTCGTCATCGCATAGCTAAGCGGCACGGCCAGACAGATTGCGGCGACGCCAAAGCGGGGCACAAGACCGATCGGCCTGCGAACGCGAGGAGGTGAGGCCGTCGCTGTGGTGGGGTCGGGATCCTCCGCGAGGGCGAGTTGCGTCGGCATACGGCTCAGAGCCGTCAATACTGGACTAGTTAGGGCGGCAAGATTAGCCGCCACCTGCCTCTGAACATAGCCAGCGATTTCTCTGATCGATGTCGCAAGTCGGCCGGATTGCGCTATGGTCGTCGCGGAAGCGAAAGCGTTGGTCTCGGTCACAGACGAGCTCTCGCAAGCTTCGGAGATTACGTCGAAATACTCGATTCGCACCCCGAACCGAAGGCAATCGGCATCCTGATGCCGAATATCCAGGTTTACGGTGTCTGAGGGCACCGCAACCTGAGAGGAACAAGCAGGCTCGGTTGCAAGGTCGACCGGGCTTTCCCAATCCCAAGATGCCTCTTCGGGGGGATCAGATCCGCCTTCGCTCACATCTGATTTGAGGCAACGCCGTTGCAGCGCGATAAGGATACGCCGGAGCACAAGATAGAGGCCCACCGAGGCAAATGCTGCTATCCCGCCCAGGATGGCGAGATCTGCGTCGTTTGCGTAAATTTCGGCAAGAGGATTTGACATTGCCGTGCCTGTGCGGTCTTGGGGGTATTCTCAAGTTCGTGAAGCGGTGTTTGGCCCCTCGTCTTGGTGCTGACTAAAGCCTTTGATCGCTTTCGAAGCTGTCACTTGCTCCGAGCAGTGTCCCTCCGACACTTGCTTCGAGATCCCTCCAGTGCTCGAATTGTTGTTGCATGACGGAGCGCCTGTCGCGCGCTGATAGACATGCCGGCGCAGATGACTTTTGTTTGAATCGAAACCTGAAGATGCCGTGGCCGCCGATTATCGCCCGCCAAGGGCACACAGGCTCTGAAAGCCGACTTGCACCTCTGCATCTCAACGTCCCGAAAGTTCTCCCACGGTGCGTACCATTCCGCCATTTCCGGTTCTGGACGGTCCGCCTGAGCTTTAAGCTAGTCACAAAGCTAGGTCACGGACCTCCACGGTCAACCGTCACCTCATACTAAACGTCAATAGCACTTCGGCCATGCCCAACGGCCATTGCTGCTCGGATCGCTGTCGAACGACCGCTCCTGGCGCACACGCGCCGTCGGAGAGCAGTTTAGGTCTCCTTCCTGCCCTGAGCGGCTTTACGGCCCCGGAACCAAGCGTCAGGTTTCACCACCAGGTAGCTCAAACGAATGATCGGAGGCAACACGCCTCCGATCCTTCGAGCGACAGACAATCGCCAGCTCCTATTCGCTTTTCCAGACACCCCATACGCGGGGGTTTGCCGCCGGCCATACCGAACAGCCCTTCACCTTCGGCGACACCGCGTCGACGGATGGCTCGTAATAGAGGCCAAGGATCGGCACATGCTTTGCCATGAGGGCATGGAGCTGCTTGAACAGCGCCTTGCGTTGAGCGGGGTCGGTCGTGGCCATCGACTTCGCGTAGAGGTCGAGCGCCTCCTTGCTGTCCCACTGCGCAGTCGGATCGGTCGCCTTGTCGCCGAGGATGACGCCATCCATCAGCGATGGATCGAGACGAGCCGAATAGCCGAAGGACTGGATCTGGAATTTGCCGGCAAGGTAATTATCGAGTTGTGCCGCCCAATCCAGCACTTCGAGCTGGGCATTGAAGCCCGCGGCCGTCAGCATCGCCTGCAGCAGCACGGCGTTCTCATACATGTCCTGGTAACGCGTGTTGGTCTGGATCTTGATCGGCTCGCCCTTGTAGCCGGCCCTCGTCCAGCAGTGCCTTGGCTTTGACCGGGTCGTGTTCCGGCCATTTGAGGAATTCGTCGTCGAAGAACGAGCTCGCCTGGGCGACGGCCGAGGGATCTCCCGTGGCGACACCGTTGGTGCGGGCGACGGCGATCTGGTTGATGTCGGTGGCATGCGCCAGCGCCTCGCGCATCTTGGCGTGCGACAGCAGCGGATCCTTGGTCTGCAGCAGGATCGCCGTCCACGACAGGCCTTGCGTCGACAGCACCGTCATGCCCCGCGACTTGGCTTCCTCGACACGCGATAATTCAAGATCGGGAAGGACGTCGAGCTCGCCGGCAAACAGCGCGGTCTCCGCTGCCGCCGTGTCGGGAATGACCATGAAGCGCACCTCGTCGACATAGGCCTCACGGCTCGCCTCGTTTAGGTCGCGCACGATAGCGGCGCGTGCGCATGGCCCATCTGGGCTTCGATCGCGGCGACGATCGCATCGGCGCCGTCAGCTCAACGTCGGTCGGGCGGCACGACAAACGACATCGTGATGCCGTGCAGGTTGACTCGATTGTCTGCTTGCCTAACTAGGATCTCGGGGCTCAGCGCAAATCACCACAGTCGGTGTATGATATCTTCCCGCATCCGAACGCTTGACCTTGTTGTTGTTGTCTTGGCCGGCAGTTCCATCGTGTCGTCTTGCGTCGCCCCTGACGACACGTCGAACCTCCCAAAGGAAGACGCCACAACGGCGGCAGCCCGCAAAGAGATGGTCGGTCTCAGCGAGGCGGACGTTCGAATGTGCGCCGGCTTTCCGACTGCCACCGCCGATGCGGGCGGAAGCCAGATCTGGACCTATCAGCGCACCGTTCAACGCGGCAACCTCAACGTCGTGATTCCAACTCTGGCCCTGGGTGCGATCCCGACGGTTGGAGGATCGCTCAATGTCGATCCCGGCGGCTATTGCAACACGCAAATCCGAATGGTCGATGGCCGTGTTGCCGAGGTTGCCTACGCCGGCGACAACAACACGCCGAACCACCGCGATGCGCTCTGCGTCAGCACGGTAGACGGCTGCGTGGTATATGCCCGCCAGCGCCATCAAGTCAGAACAGGAGCCATTTCCAGGTAATCGGGCTGGCTGGCGCAACCCAGGCCTGCACCGTTCGTTCCCATTTCAGGCAGACGTTCTATATTCCGAACAGTCGCCAGAGACCGACCGCACTCCCCGCCGATCAGCCATGCGAAGGCGGTCGCCCGGAACCGTTCTTGTGTTCGGGAGTACAGGGGGTCGGAAGGACAGGGATGGCAGACGATGATCATCACCCGCAGGACATTCGTGAAGGCTGCCGCCGCTTTCGGAGCGGCTCTGGTGTTGCCGGGAACCGCGCCCGGCGCGCCGCCTGCGCCGGTGATGCGCGCTGTCCCCTCCTCGGGAGAAATGCTTCCCGCTGTCGGCCTGGGCACCTGGATCACCTTCAATGTCGGCGACGATCCGGTGCTGCGCGACGAGTGCGCCGAGGTGATGGCGGCCTTCTTTGCGGAAGGCGGCCGCATGATCGATTCCTCGCCCATGTACGGCTCTTCGCAGCCCGTGATCGGCTATGGCCTCGAGAAGCTCGGCCGGCCCGAAGCGCTGTTTTCCGCCGACAAGGTCTGGACCTCCTCCGCCACCGACGGACCCGCGCAGATCGAGCAGTCGCGCCGCTTCTGGGGTGTGCCGCGCTTCGACCTCGTTCAGGTCCATAACCTCGTCGCCTGGGAGACGCATCTCGAAACCCTGTTCGCCATGAAGGCGGACGGGCGGATCCGCTATGTCGGCATCACGACGTCCGAAGGACGACGGCACGACCTGTTCGAACAAATCATGCGCGCGCATCCGCTCGACTTCGTGCAGTTCACATATAACGTCGTCGATCGCGAAGCGGAGGAACGGCTCCTGCCGCTGGCGGCCGAGCGCGAGATGGCCGTCATCGTCAACCGGCCGTTTCGCCAGGGCGCGCTGACGCGCCAGCTCCAAGGCGAGACGCTGCCGGCTTGGGCGGCCGAGATCGGTGCCGGGACCTGGGCGCAGTTCATTTTGAAGTTCATTCTTTCGCATCCCTCCGTCACCGTCGCCATCCCCGCCACCACCCGCGTCGACCATGTGCGCGAGAACGTGATGGCGGCGGCCGGTCCCCTCCCCGACGCATCTATGCGTGATCGCATGGCGGCCTACGTCCGGGACCTCTAGATGTCGGTGTGGTGGACCTACCGTCTGGAAGATTTCCTGCTCTTCTCGCCACGCGTCTACTGGCGCATGTTCGGGTTGGCCAATGCCGCGTTCTGGCCGCTGCATCTCCTGACGCTCGCCGCCGGCCTCGCCATCGTCCTGCTCGTGCTGCGGCGGCCGCCTGGCCATGGTCTCTGGATTGCGCTCGTCCTCGCCGCGCTCTTTGCCTTCGTCGGCTGGTCCTTCCTGTGGAGCCGCTATGCCGCGATCAACTGGGCGATCGCCTATGTCGCGCCGGCCTTCGGCCTGCAGGCGCTGCTGCTGGCGATCGGCGGTGCCGCACGCGGCGGCCTCGCCTTCGACCGGCGGGACATCGCAGGGCGGCTCGGGCTGCTGATCGCGGTCGTTGGCCTCGTCGTTTATCCCCTCCTGCCGCCGCTCTTCGGGCGGCCATGGTCGAGCGCCGAGGTCTTCGGCATCGCGCCGGACCCGACGGCGATCGTAGCGCTCGGCGTCCTGCTTGCAGCGAGCGGCGGGCTTGTGCCGCTGCTGTTTGCGATCCCGCTGCTGTGGCTGCTGCTCAGCGGCCTGACGCTTCATGCCATGGGCGATCCACAAGCCTGGCTGCCGCTTCTGGCAGCGGCCATCACTGTCGCTGCCTTGGCCCTGCGCCGCATTGCTCGGTGATGCGGCGGCGCGTTCGGCATTTGCCTCGTCGGCGCTCTCAGCGCGCCGCCCACACCAGGCCGCGACGAAATATTGTTCGCATCTGCGCCACCTCGAACTCCTTGGCGATATGGCCGAGCGCCGAATAGAACACTCTTCCCTTGCCGTGCCGGCGCTTCCAGACGACCGGCATGACCACGCCTTCTATCCAGGAGGCGTGCTCGCCGGAGAAGGTGGTGGTCGCCAGCACCTCGTTCGATGGGTCCACATGCATGTAGTACTGTTCGGAGCGGTACGAGAAATCATCGATGCCGTTCATGATCGGATCGTCGCGCCTGGTGATGTCAACCCGGTAGTCGATGATGTTGCCCGGGTGGGCCACCCACTGGCCGCCGCACATGAACTGGTATTCCGTGGCTTCACGAAAGGCATCGCACATGCCGCCGTGATAGCCGCCCAGGCCGACACCGCCCTCGACCGCCTTTGTCAGGTTGAGCTCCTCGTTCTTCGCAAGCTTGGCCATCGTGTAGATCGGGACGATCAGACTCAAATCGGCGATCGCGGGGTCGGCGAATATCTCGGTCGTGGTTTCGACGCGCACGCCAAACCCTTCTTCTTCGAGCATCGCCTTGACGACGCGCGCACCTTCTTCCGGCTCGTGTCCATCCCAGCCGCCCCATACGATCAACGCTTGCCGCATGTTCTTCTCCGTCAGTTGGTTGTATCGCCAAACGAGCCTTCGGCGGCAAGTGCGGCCGGCCGAACCGGTCAAGCAACCGGGCGCTTTGCTAGCAGCAGCCCACATCCAAGCATGATCATAGCGCCGCCCGAGCCTTCACGAAGCCGGCGAATGAGATGCGGACGGGACGCCGCGCCATCGCGAAGTCTTCCGGCTGCAAACGCCACGACAATATCGGCGAGCGTGTTAAGAGCAACCGAGACGGCGCCGAGGATCACGAACTGCAGGGCAACGTGATCCGACGATGTAACGACAAACTGGGGAATGAAGGCGAGGAAGAATGCGGCCGTCTTCGGGTTCATCGCTTCCACAAGAACGCCATCCCTGAAGGCCCGCATCGCGCCGACGGGCGGCTCTGAATGACCCAGCGACTTGTAGCCGAGCCTGGCATGGCGAATGGTTCGGTATCCCATCCAGACCAGATAGAGCGCGCCGACCACCTTGAGTGCCGTGAACAATTCGGCGCTTGCCAGCACGATCGCCGAGACGCCAAGACTGCCGGCTAAGACATGAAACAGCCCGCCGAGACCATTGCCAAGGCTCGAAGCGATTCCTTCAGAGCGGCCGCCGGAAAGAGTTCGGGCGGCGACATAGAAAATCCCCGGACCCGGAGTAATCGCCAGAAGGAATGCCGTGAACAGGTAGACGGTGAAAGCGTTGGAATTCAGCATGGAAATGTCCTGATGAAAGACTGTCTATCGAAGTTCAATACAAACTTTGGAACCAGTGGAGAAAACCGCATCGAGATGGTCGAGAGCGGCGGCGACGCGCTGCCGTGCCTGGTCCCTCAGTGGGAGGACGGGGCGTGGCGGATCGACGTCGCAGAGGTTCAGAAGCTTGGCGACGACGTACATCACCCTAAAACTGCCGAATTCCTGGAACAGCGCCCAAAGCGGTCCGAAGGCGGCGTCAAATCGCTCGACGGTGGCGGCGTCCCCGGATTGCGCCGCTCGCGTCAGGGCCAGAGCCTGTGACGGCAGAAGTCCTGCGACGACGGAATACCAGGCGTCGCTCCCGGCGAGCAGCGCAGGCGCCCCGCCCCAGTCGCCGCTGTAGCCGATCTTGAATGCCGACCCGGTCGCAGACCGGAGGGAGGCGAGTTCGGAAGCGAAGTCACATCCGGACGGCAAAGGCATCTTCACGGCTTCAATGTTCGCCACCTTCGACAAGCGGGAAATGAGGTCCAGGCTGAAAGTGAACTTGGTTGTGCCGGGATTGTTGTAGATGCAAAGCGGGAGCTGCCCCGCGTCGGCGACTGCGGCGAAGTGTTCGAAGACCTCGTCGTCAAAGAGCGGTGTATAGGAAACCGGAGCGAGCAGCAGGCCGTCGGCGCCCGCAGCCTTCGCGTCACGGGCAAGGTCCACCGCATCGCTGGTCCGGATCGCTCCGACGCCGACCATAACCGGGATTTTGCCGCCGACCGTGTCCATCGCCGTTTCGACCGCGCGTCGACGCTCTTCTCGCGTGAGGAAAGCGTAGGCGCCGGTACTGCCGAGCAGTCCGATGGAGTCCGCTCTCGCCTCCTCGATGTGCTTCAGAAGGCGCGCGAGGGCGGCGGTATCGAGCCTGCCGGAAGCGTCCGCCGGGGTGATCGGGAATGCCGAAAGGCCTTGGAAGATAGACATGAAAGAACCCTTCAGATGCGGGTCAGGAGAAGCTTCAGCCCGGCAAATCCGAAGAATACGGCCAGCGTGCCTTCGATCCAGTGCCGCGCCCGCCGATACAGGCGGATCATTGGAGCGGTCGAAAAGACGATCGCGTAGCCGCAGAAGATGGTGACGCTCAGGACCGCGCAGCCTGCGAGGATGACGAGTACCGTATACGGCGACGACCCAGAGCCGAGCCCCAGCGTCATCAGTGCGATCCATGCCAGGATCGATTTCGGATTGGTGAGGTGCATTAGCAGTCCGCGCTTGTAGAGAGTGGCCGCCGTCGCCTTCCGTTCGTTCGTCGGGCGAAGCTGATCCTGGTCTGAAGAAAGCGCAGCCTTGCCCGCTTTGAAGGCGAGATAGAGAAGATATAGGCCTCCGAGCACCTGCAGGACCAGGAGTGCCTGCGCGTATCGACTGAGGATCGCCGAGACACCTGTCGCCGCCATCAGGCCCCAAAAGATCGAGCCGCTGACTACGCCAGACGCGATTGCCAGCGCGGCCCTGCGGCCGTCGTTCATGGCGACGGCCATGATGCGCATATTGCTCGGGCCGGGACTACCGGCAGCGATGACGTATGCGGTAAAGACGATGATGAATTGGTGGATTTCGGCCAGCATTTTACTTCTTCGGGAGGTGCAAACTGGCGTCATCAATACCAGTACAACTGGCCCTGACATAGAACCAGTTTTGGATAAAAATTGCTGGTCCAGTTGCCCTCAGGCCTTTGCCTGACTGAGTTTTCCCGGTAATGCCTGGATCAACGAAACGTCTTCATTTGGGTAATCGCGATGGTCCAGTTACGGCCCCGCAAGCAGAATTCGTCGTCGGGAAATTCGTCGTCGGGACTGGGCGCGCGCGGGATCTATGAGAACCTGCGGGAACAGATCGTGGCGGAGGTATACGGCCGCGGAGACTTGCTTCCGTCGGCTCGTGCACTGGCGGTCGAGCTTGGCGTCTCACGAACGACTGTGACGTCCGCTTACGAACAGCTCGCCGCCGAGGGGTTCGTGGTCATTCGACATGGCGCTCGGCCACGGGTGGCCATCAAGATCGCACACAGCGAGCCGGGAGACCTCGTTCATACAGCTGCAGAGCCACACGGCCTCTCCGCTTTCGGAGAAAGGCTTCGATCCAGCGCCATTCCGATGCGGGTTCCGTCGGAGAAGCTCGTCGCCGACTTCCGCTACGGCGACATGTCGGCCTTTGACTTCCCGACCCTTGCCTGGCGGAAGGCGATGAACGATGCTGCGCTGGGACGGCCGCCCAAGTTATCCTATGGCGAGCCCTGTGGCTTGATCCGCCTGCGTACCGCCCTGCAGGGTTATCTATGGCGAGCGCGGAGCATCAGGTGCGAGGTGGGCGAGATCGTCATCGTCAACGGCTCTCAGCAGGGACTGGATCTCTGCGCCCGGCTCCTTCTCGATGAGGGCGACGGGTTCGCCATCGAAGAGCCCTGCTATCCGATGGCACGGAGCGTCTTCGAGATGACAGGAGCCATCGCCGCTCCGGTGGAAGTTGACGCCGAAGGCATCAGAGCGGACTTGTTGGCGGATGTTGGCGCGCGGCTGGCTTACGTCACGCCTTCACATCAGTTTCCCCTGGGAAGCGTAATGTCCATGGGGCGACGCCAGCAACTGCTGAGATGGGCGGAAGAGAACGGGGCCTACATCGTCGAGGACGACTACGACAGCGAATATCGATTCGACATGAACCCCATACCGCCGCTTCGCGCGCTTGGAGGCGCGTCGAACGTCATTTATATTGGTACGGTTTCGAAGACATTGTCGCCGACGCTCCGGATCGGCTACCTCGTCATTCCGCGAGAGTTGCAGGAGGTTTTTGCCCAGGCCAAGCGCCTGACGGACAGGCATGCCCCCATCCTCGAACAGGAGGCGCTTGCGACCCTGATGGAATCCGGCGTCTACGAAAGCCACGTGCGCAAGGCCCGTCGTCAAAATGCCCGCCGACGTGTAGCGCTCCTCGACGCTCTGCAGGCTGAATTCCGGGATGTCGTTCGGGTCGAAGGCGCGCAGGCCGGTCTGCACGTCGTCGTCTGGTTCGGCGACATGCCGCCCTCTATGGCGACATCGTTCATCGATAAAGCCGCCTCGCTCGGAGTAGGCATCTACTCCATATCACCTCATTATTTCGATCAGACGTTGGATCGGCGGTGCCTCGGCCTGGTGATGGGATACGCAAGTCTTACCGAAAGCCAAATCCACAGAGGACTAAAGCTCCTTCGACGCGCTTACGAGGATGCAATAGCTGCTGCGACGTGAGCGTTGCGGTCAGGTAGGCCAGTGGATCGACACCATTAAGCTTGCAGGTTTCGACGAGCGCGGCGATGGTGGCCCAGTTTTTTGCTCCAGTGTCGTGCCCCGCAAACAGCGCGTTTTTCCGGTTGAGGGCTATTGGCCGGGCCGCTATCCCGATGCCGACGGCAAGCCTGTCGACCACACTCTCAACCGGCCAGGTGCTTTCGCCGGAGCTCGACGACTACCGCAATATTCCCTGCCGCATCATCGCCTCAGGCGGGACGCACAAACGTGCCATTCTTGTAGCTGTGGCGCGGGCCGGGTTGGCGACGGTCGTCGTAACGGATGCTGACAGCGCAAAAACCATGCTTGAGCGCCGCTAGTGGTAGAAATCTGGCGCTTGGTACCCGATACGGATTACCTGTTCCGGCCCCTTGCGGACCCTGATCGTCGCAGACTTGAGCGTCCAAAACGAAGTCGGGAACCTTGCCCTCCAGCGCAAGTATTCGGGCGTGCTCTGTTTGAGGTCATTCGCCACATTTGGCGTCCGGGTCACATCGAGGCCGCCCGAGTTTCAAGACGATGAACACCGGGAGGTGTACCGGCCGCCGACAAGCCAATCGAGATCCTCCGTGCGCTCGACCAACGTGAGCATCTCGCGGTGCCGATGATCGCCCTAGTGCAATCCACTAATGCTATGGCAAGCCGGGGCTGGCGGTTAGCTACTACAGAGGCGCTCGAGACGGCTCGCGAAACGAGCGACCCGTAGATGCTTTTTTCATGTTATGATGGGCTTGTAACGCGCGTAATCTCGACCTCGGCAATATGATGGCAGGGGCCGAAGCCTATTTTGCCCTGGGCCGCAGGAAGGTTTTGCGCCCGCCTAGCACGGGCTCAACCCAAAAGCACGGCGTGCTGCCTTTTCTTTGACTGATCCGGGGCGAGGAGGTTGTCCATGTCCACGAGTAGTATCGACCGCCCGCTTCAGCCCGGCGACCGGGCACCGAATATTGTGCTCGACGCGATCTCGCGCGAAGGCAAGATCGCGCTCGACGATTTTCGAGGCCGTAGCCCGTTACTGGTCGGTTTGTTTCGAGGCCTGCACTGTCCATTCTGCCGGCGCCATGTCGCTGCGATGGCGCAGCTTAAGCCGGCCCTGAAGGAGAAAGGCGTGGAATGTCTCGCAGTGGTCAAGACGCCGGTCGAGCGTGCGCGGCTCTACTTCCGTTACCATCCGCTACCCGATCTTCTTAGCGCATCCGACCCGGAGGGCGCTTCACACCGCGCCTTCAGGTTACCCATCGTCGAGTTCACGGAGAATGAAACCGAATGGCCACACAAGCTCGGAATGGACGCGGTCATGACAATGCGGATCGATCTGCCGGGGGAGCTGCCCGAGCCAATGAACCCGGCTGCGGCGGGCGACTTTCTTGAGAAAAAGGACGGGTACGAAATTACGGCGGCCGACCAGAAGATTATGATCGCCGGTCACATGCCACTCATCGGCGAGTTCTTGCTCGATCGGGAAGGCGTTGTGCGCTGGAGCTTCACGGAAGCTGAAAAGGAAGGCGAAAATGTATGCCGGGCTCCAAATCCCAAAGAATTGATGTCTGCAGCTTTCCAAGTCGCACATTAATAGGCTGCTGAAAAACTCGCTCGACGACCACCGTCCTGTGTGATTCTGTGGGTTGACCATCATCGAGATGCTCAAGCGCGGCGGCTAAGGTGCGCCCGTAAGCTTCATAGCGGAGTGACCCGGCGCTAGAGTGAGCGAGCCTCAGCGCATATGCGGGGCTACGTCCGTTCCCTGCCGCGATTACGTCGTCCCGATAGGCGCCCCATACGGCAAATTTCCACCCTGAGCGGCCCTACGGCTCCGGTACCAAGTGTCAGATTTTGACCACTAGGCTGGGCACCGCAAGGTGGTGATCTGCCCCTCCAGAGCGCTTTGCGTTTTGGTGGAACCAAAACCGCGCTCTAACCCCTTGCTTTACGCATTTTGTCGGACGCCAAACGAAGACGTTTGGCTGCAAAATGCTCTAGAACCACCGCCGTTCAGGCTCGGAACTCTTTGCAATCACAATTCCCAAGAGAACACCGAGCACGCCGCCAAGCATCATCGCCGAAGAAATTGTGCCTGGGTTCTGCTGGACGGTTTCAGTCACGGTGTGCGCCTGGCTACGCAATTGCCGGGCTGCGCGCGAGGCCCGTTCGGCGGCGCTGTCGTACCAGCCCTGTGCCTCCTCGGCGCGGTCGGAAAGGGTCCGATTTATCTTGGTGATTTCGCGGCGAAGCTCAGCGATCTGCTTCTTCATCGCCTCCTGGGCTTCGTTTGCCGCCTTTGAGGCGCCTGCCATACTGGTGGTTTCGGCCATTGGATTTCTCCCTTGGTGATCAGATCTCCCTTAGGCAATCAGACAGGGGAAACGGTCGCGGACGCGCAGGGTTCCTTGCCCTGGCAAACCGCGCGATGATTGCGTTATCAAGCATTCCCTTTTGTGCGCGCGTGGCGGGCAATGATGCTCTCCTCGTCGGTCGCGACGACGCGTATTTCAACCTTGCTGTCCGGCCGGCTAATGATCTCAGCATGAGAGGCATTGGATGGCTCGTCGATCGCCACGCCAAGCCAATGAAGCCTTTCGCATATGGCCTTGCGGACCGGCGCCGAGCGCTCGCCAATGCCGGCGGTGAACACGAGGCATTCGAGGCCGCCCAACGTGTTGGCGAGCGCGGCAGCTTCCCTTGCGGCCCGGAAAGCAAAAAGGTCTACCGCTTCGCGGGCGTGGCGATCGTCGCTCGCTTCCAGCGTGCGCATGTCGCCCGAGATGCCGGATACTCCGAGCAGCCCGGATTCCTCATAGAGCATGTGCTGCAGAGCCTCCCCCGCGATGCCTCTCTCCAGCACGAAGTACAAAAGCACGCCCGGATCGATGGCGCCGCAACGCGTGCCCATGACCAGGCCGTCGAGGGCGGAAAAGCCCATCGTCGTATCGACGCTTCTCCCGTTGCGCATGGCGCACAGGCTCGCTCCACTGCCGAGATGGGCGACGATCGTGCGCTTCGCTGCAAGAGCGGGCGATATCTCCTTGAGCCGCCCGGCGATATATTCGTAGGAAAGACCATGAAACCCGTAGCGGCGGATCCCTTCCGCATCGTATTTGCGCGGCAGTGCGAAGCGGCTCACGATCGAATCGATGGTCTGATGGTAGGCTGTGTCGAAGCAGCCGATCTGCGGCAGATCCGGCCGCAGCGCTGCAAGTGTCCGGATCGGCGCGAGACTGCCAGGCTGGTGCAGCGGAGCAAGCGGCGTCAGCCTGTCCAAGCCCTCGATCACGGCAGGCGTCAGACGGACGGGTTCGACGAACTCGCGCCCGCCATGCACGATGCGATGGCCGGCGGCGATTAGTTTCCTGCCGCCAAGTTCGCTCTCGATCCAATCGAGCAACGCGTCGATGCCCGCGTTGCGCGCGTCTCCGGCAAGCGGTCGATCACACTGCACTGTTCCATCGGCCGCCTTCGCGCTGAGCCTCGGCGCATCGCCCAGATCCAGCTTGCCACGCGAGACAAGTTGCAGTTCCGCGGAGGTTTCAAGGTCGTATAGTCCGAACTTGATGCTGGAGGAGCCGGCGTTCAGTGCAAGAATTGCGTGTCGCATCAATCGCCGGCCTTCGTCGCGCTGTTCTCCGGCCAGTTCCACTCCTGAATCTCGGGCATGTCTTCGCCGTACTCGCGGGCATAGGCCCTATGTTCCACAAGCTTCGCTTGAAGTTCGGCAGCAAGGCCTTTCGCACGTTCGGCGAGCCCAGGTACGTGTTTGATCGCGGCGAGCGCCAGGTGAAAACGGTCAAGTTCATTGAGTACGACCATGTCGAACGGCGTCGTGGTGGTGCCTTCTTCGCGAAAACCATGCACATGCATGTTGTCATGGTTGGCGCGTCGGTAGGTCAGGCGATGGATGAGGTAGGGATAGCCGTGATAGGCGAAGATGACTGGCTTGGTTTTCGTGAACAGAGCGTCGAAATCCTCATCGGCGAGACCATGCGGATGCTTTGAATTCGACTGCAGCGTCATCAGGTCGACCACGTTGACGACGCGAACCTTCAGGTCCGGAAGCGCGGAACGCAAAATGTCGGTGGCAGCGAGCGTCTCCAGTGTCGGCACGTCGCCGGCGCATGCCATGACCACATCCGGGTCCTCGCCCTTCGCAACCGTCCCGGCCCATTCCCAGGCCCCCGCCCCCGCCCTGCAGTGCGCTTCTGCGTCTTCGACGGACAGCCATTGCGGCGCTGGCTGCTTGCCGGCGGTGATCACGTTGATGCGGTTGTAGGTTTTCAGGCAATGCTCGGTGATCCAGAGCAGCGTGTTGGCATCCGGCGGGAAATAGAGCCTGACCGTATCGGCCTTCTTGTTGGCGACGAAATCGGCAAAGCCCGGATCCTGGTGGCTGAAGCCGTTGTGATCCTGCCGCCAGACATGGGAGGTCAGCAGGTAATTGAGTGAGGCGATCGGCTTGCGCCAGGCAAGCTCGCGGGATGTCTTCAGCCATTTCGCATGCTGGTTGACCATGGAATCGACGATGTGGATGAACGCCTCGTAGCATGAGAACAGGCCATGGCGGCCGGTCAGCAGGTAGCCCTCCAGCCAACCCTGGCAAAGATGCTCGCTGAGCACTTCCATGACGCGGCCGTCACGGGAGAGGTGGACGTCATGGGGCTCGATCCGCTGCATCCAGACCCGGTTCGTGACCTCGAAGACGTCGTCAAGGCGGTTGGAGGATGTCTCATCCGGCCCCATCAGCCGGAAATTCCTGGCATCCGCATTCAGGCGCATGACGTCGCGGAGATAGCTTCCGAGAATCCGCGTCGCCTCGGCCTTGGCACCACCCGGACGCGGCACATCGAGCGCCAGGCTTCTCCAATCGGGAAGCACGAGGTCGCGCTTCAGCAATCCGCCATTGGCATAGGGGGTTGCGCCCATGCGCTTGGGCCCGGTTGGCGCAAGCGCCGCCAGCTCTGGAAGCAGACGCCCGCTGTTGTCGAACAGCTTTTCCGGTTCGTAGCTCCGCATCCAGTCTTCGAGGATCTTGCGGTGTCCTTCGTTGCCGCGGGCGTTCGACACCGGCACTTGATGCGAGCGCCAGAAATCCTCGACCTTCTTGCCGTCGACCTCCTTCGGTCCCGTCCACCCCTTCGGGCTGCGCAGCACGATCATCGGCCACAGCGGGCGCTCTCCCTGCCAGCCCGAAGCACGGGCTCGCTTTTGGATGGAGCGGATTCTGTCGAGTGCGGTGTCCAGCTTCGTGGCCATCATCCGATGCATGGGAACTGGCTCGTGACCTTCGACGAAAAATGGTTCGTAGCCATAGCCGGCGAACAGGCTTCGCAATTCCACGTCATCCATGCGGGCAAGGATCGTCGGGTTGGCGATCTTGTAGCCGTTGAGATGCAGGATCGGCAGCACGGCGCCGTCGGATGCCGGGTTGAGGAACTTGTTGGAGTGCCATGCCGCCGCGAGCGGACCGGTTTCCGCTTCGCCGTCGCCGACGACGCAGGCAACCACCAGATCGGGATTGTCGAAAACCGCGCCGAAAGCATGGACCAGCGCATATCCCAGTTCTCCGCCTTCATGGATCGAGCCGGGCGTTTCCGGAGCAGCGTGGCTTGGCACCCCGCCAGGGAAGGAGAATTGCCGGAAGAGTTTTCTCAGGCCGTCTTCGCCCTGGCCGATTTCGGGATAGATCTCGCTGTAGGTGCCCTCGAGCCACGCGTTCGCGACCATCGCCGGGCCGCCATGACCTGGGCCGCAGATAAACAGAATTTCGAGACCGCGTTCACGGATGACGCGGTTCAGGTGGACATAGATGAAGTTGAGGCCAGGTGTCGTGCCCCAATGGCCAAGCAGCCGCGGCTTGACGTGTTCGGCCTTCAGCGGCTCGCGCAGCAGCGGATTGTCGAGCAGATAGATCTGGCCAACCGAAATGTAGTTCGCGGCGCGCCAATAGCGGTCCATGAGATTGACCTGATCAATGCCTGTTGGCTGCGCGGTGGTCCGAGCCTCGTCGTTCATCGAAACGTCTCCAGAATGCGTTCGCCCGTCGATATCTGGAGTGCGATCGCCCCGGAGAAAGGATTTTCACGGAAATAAGTTCGGCTGGGGCCGCCATTTGCGCCGCCAATCGCTCTTTTGCAGGAACCTGGAAGCTCGCCAACGGTTAAGGAGACGAGCCGCCGAAATGAGATCAAGCGCTGCCGAGCCGAGCGCACGCCGATCGAGGGATTGTCGCCGGGGCCGTTGGGCACGATTGGGGACAATCAGTGCGGCGGACCGCCAGCCCGCAAAAGGAGCAAAAGATGCTCGACCTTTCCGATGCACGCGACCGAATGGTCGAGGTCCATCTCAGCCGCCGTGGCATCCATGACCGCGAGGTGCTGGAAGCGATGCGTGAGGTTCCGCGCGAGGCCTTCGTCGCTCCCGGCTTTGAAGAATTCGCCTACGAGGATGGGCCGCTGCCGATTGCGGAGGGTCAGACGATATCGCAGCCCTATATCGTCGCCTTGATGATCGAGATGGCAGAGATCGGACCGGGCGACCATGTCCTGGAGGTTGGCACCGGCTCAGGGTACGCGGCTGCCGTGATGAGCCGGATCGTCGAACGCGTTTACACGATCGAACGCCACGCCGGGTTGGCGGAAACGGCGAAACAGCGGTTCGAAGAGCTTGGCTATGACAATATCGAAGTCCGCACCGGCGATGGCACTAAAGGCTGGCCCGACGCAGCGCCCTTCGACGCCATTCTGGTCGCAGCCGGCGGACCCGGTGCGCCGCTTGCCCTTCAGGAACAGCTCGACGTCGGCGGCAGGCTCGTCATCCCGGTCGGCGACGAACCGCATGATCAGCGCCTTCTCAAGGTCACCCGAACCGGCGCTGCAACTTACAGCGAGGAGGATTTCGGCGGCGTGCGGTTTGTCCCGCTCATCGGCGAGCAGGGCTGGCCCGAGAGCGGCAACCGTATCGCGAACGATCGTCCGTCCCGGCGCGCACGCACGCGCAGTCTGCCGGAGTTGATCGCGGCAGCGGCCGAACCGTTGCCGGGCTTCGACGATCCGGCGTTCGGCGAATTGTTCGATCGGTTTGGCGACCGGCGCGTCGTCCTGCTCGGTGAAGCGAGCCACGGCACGTCGGAGTTCTACCGGGCCCGCGCAGCGATCACCCGCAGGCTCATCGAGAAGCACGGCTTCACCATCGTCGCTGTCGAGGCCGATTGGCCGGATGCAGCGGCGATCGATCGCTATGTCCGCCACCGGCCGCCACGGGTCAACGCCGATCCGCCGTTCCAGCGGTTTCCCACCTGGATGTGGCGCAACACCGACGTTGCCGCATTCGTCGACTGGATGCGACATCACAATGAGCGCATCAGGCTATCGTCCCGACTGGCGGGGTTCTATGGCCTCGACATCTACAATATGAGCGGATCGATCGCCGCGGTTCTCCAATATCTCGATCGGGTCGATCCGCAGGCAGCAAAGATCGCGCGTGAACGCTATGGCTGCCTGACGCCTTGGCAACATGAACCATCCACCTACGGCCGTGTCGCGCTCACATCGGGTTTCGAGAAATGCGAGGAGGCCGTGCTTGAACAATGCCGCGAGCTGCTTGCCAAGCAGCTCGACTATGCCCAGCAGGACGGCGTCGATTTCATGGATGCCACCCAGAATGCCCGGCTGATCGCCTCCGCAGAACGCTATTATCGGATCATGTACTATGGCGGCGCGCAGTCCTGGAACCTGCGTGACACCCATATGTTCGAGACGCTCGAGCATCTGCTGGAGGCCCGCGGGCCGAACGCCAAGGCGGTCGTGTGGGCGCATAATTCCCATATTGGCGACGCCCGCTATACCGAAATGGGAATTGTCAGGGACGAAGTGAACATCGGCCAGCTCTGCCGCCAACGCTTCGGCGACGAGGCAGCCTCGATCGGGCTCAGTACGCATTCCGGGACAGTGGCCGCGGCCTCCGACTGGGACAGCAAGATGGAAATCAAGCGGGTGCGGCCTTCCCATAGCGATAGCTACGAGCGGCTTTGCCATGATTGCGGCGTCTCGCGTTTCCTGCTCGACATCAAGCGCGACGACGATCTTCGCGATCGGCTTCTGGAGCGTCGGCTGGAGCGCTTCATCGGCGTGATCTATCGGCCGGAAACCGAACTGCGCAGCCATTACGCGGATGCCTCTCTTTCCCAGCAGTTTGACGCGTTCGTCTGGTTTGACGAAACCGTCGCGGTGACGCCGCTTGGGCCGGAGCATGTGGGAACGGGCGTTCCCGACACCTATCCGTTCGGGCTTTAGCCGCCTCTCGGACAAGGCCGCGTCAAGGTGAGTTTCGGCGGAACATTCATCGCGCCCTGCTGTTTCTAGAACAGGACCCTTTTCGAAGGAGTTGTGCCATGAGCGGAACCAAACATCCAAAGTGGAAAAAGCCGAGCGATGCCGATCTGAGGAACAATCCCGGTATCGGGACCTCGAAGGGCACGATCAAGGAAGGCGACGAACTCGTACTCGAAGGCGAAAACACCATCGAGGGCGACGTCGAGAACGACACGAACGCCCTTGGCGGGATCAATCCAAGGCAAAAGATGCGGACGAACAAGTAGCGTCGCTGCGCATCCCGCGCGCTATTCACTCCCAGCAAAAAATGTCGCGGCGACAGTTATTGAGATCAGGCTCAGCATCGCCAGGCCTGCCCTGGCGACGTGCGAGGCTTCCCAAACATCGCGCAAGTCTTTCCAGTCGCCGCTTTGCTTCCGACGGAGCATTGAAAAAAACGTCGCGGCTGGTTTCGACACAGCGACATCCTGCAGCCAGAAATTGTTGACGGGATGCGTTACCAGCCAATAGGTCGCATGCTCCGCCACCAAGAAGACAAGGGCCGCCAAGGTCCACCAGAATCGAGCGCCTGGATAAGGCGTGAGGTAAAGCAGGATGGCGAGTGCAATGATGCCGCCGATCTCGGCAAACCCGCCGATCGTGAAGCCGGGATAGTAGATCGCCTGCACAGACTTGTAGGTGGCCTCCTTGAGGCGCAACTTGCCGGGCAACTCCAACGCGTGCGCGAGCGAGAGCGCCATTGTGATTGCGACCAGAAGAAGGGTGACAATCATGAACGCGCGCATGCTGTTGCTCCCTGAACCGTCCTGGTAATACGCGGCGTAGATAGCGTGCTCGCCGACACGGTAAAGGCGACGAAGGTGGAGCCGCCGCTCCATTTTTCAACACCGCTGGCATTGAGCCCCACCGCAACGGCAGGGAACCATCGTTCGGCGCGATGGTTGTCACCCTGGATGATCCTCCTCCGAGGAAATCCCGCTGCGAACGACCCACGTCCACGCCGGGGTCGACAGCAAAAACGAGCTACTCATGGGCGCCGGTGCTGTTGAATTGGAAACACATTGGCGCCGAGGAGATGTGAAGCAAGCTTCGGGGAGTGTCCATGACCGATCCTGATCCTGATCCGAATAATCCTGTGCCGATGCCGGATAATCCCAATCCCGAGCCTGCCCGGCCGCCTGCTCCGCCGGAAACTCCGCCGGGTGAGCCTCCGGGCGTTCCTCCGCCTTCGCCTGATCCCGTTCCCAGCCCGGAAAGGCAGCCCGTCGAAATTCCGCCCGAGACACCATCCGAGATTCCCACGGAACCGACCTTCCCGGGTCCAACGGCTTGATCACGAAACTGCGCGGATTTTGCAGCGATTGGCGGCAGAACGACGCCGTCGCCGGCCATCCCGGTTTTGGTCATTCGCCGATTTGGCTGGTCGAACGTTCGTTGAGCGTCCCGCCCGTTTGTGCATCGATCGCCGCCAGGCTGACCTCATAGCCCCACAGGCGACGGATATGGCGCAGTGTGGCGTCGCGACTGGCCTCCTCCAGCACGATGCCGTCCTTCACCTTGTGCTCCAGTCGCAACTGTCGGTCGCCGAGCAGATCGACATCCACCACCTGGATATCCGGCCGGCTCGCGCCGATGTCGTAGCTTTGGGCGAGCCCGGCGCGTATTTTTTCGTAGCCACGCTCATTGTGTATCGACGCAACTTCGTAATGCGGTTCGCTGGCGGCATCGGCGAGGATAAAGAACCGCCATTTCCGCATCAGAGCGGGGCTCAGATACTGGCGGATGAAAGATTCGTCGCGATGGTTCGCCCATGCGTAGAGCAGGGTTTCGCGCCAATTGCCGTTGCCGGCGATATCGGGGAACCAGTCACGATCCTCGGCGGTCGGCTCAGTCGATATGCGCTGGATGTCCTGCATCATGTCGAGGCCCAGGGCATAGGGATTGATGCCGGAAAAACGCGGGTCGTCGAAGCCCGGCTGAAAGATCACGTTCGAATGGTTGCGCAGGATTTCCAGCATCGCGCCTTCGGTGATCAGACCGCGATCGAACAGCATGTTCATGAGTGTGTAGTGCACAAACGTGGCGCAACCTTCGTTCATCACCTGCGTCTGCCGCTGCGGATAGAAGTATTGCGCGACGACGCGGACGATCCTGATGATTTCACGTTGCCAAGGCTCCAGGGCCAGGCTGTTTTTTTCCAGGAAGTAGAGCAGGTTTTCCTCGGGCAGGTTGAGCGTTTTCTTCCGCTCCGCCATGCCGAGGTCCGTTTCGCTGGCCTTGGTCCCGTCCTTCGAACGCGGGAGCGTGCGCCACAGGTCATTGTAGGAACGCTCTTCGTACTCCAGGCGCTCGCGAACGCCTTCACGCTGCCGCTCCGACGACAGCTTCGGCGGCCGATGGTATCTGAA
Organism: Mesorhizobium sp. WSM4840; assembly: GCF_055811755.1. Taxonomy (NCBI): domain Bacteria; kingdom Pseudomonadati; phylum Pseudomonadota; class Alphaproteobacteria; order Hyphomicrobiales; family Phyllobacteriaceae; genus Mesorhizobium; species Mesorhizobium sp. WSM4840. Next base: position 105,099 of record NZ_JBVVQD010000006.1, on the reverse strand, counting down.
CACGCCCTGTTCCATCAGCGCGTGGGCCGAGTCGAGGATCGCCTCCACCGCGGCCACACCGTGCCGCTCCTCGCAACGGGCAATGTAACCCTTGGCGAAATCGAGATAGCTCAGGATCGCGCTGGCGTCCGTCCACTGCCGGAACAGATGATTGTTCTTGAAGAAATGATTATGGCCAAGCGCTGCATGAGCTGTCACCAGGGCCTGCAGGGCCATGGTGTTTTCCTCCATCAGGTAGACGATGCAAGGATTGGAATTGATGACCAGTTCATAGGCGAGCCCCCGTCCGCCTTTACGATAGAGCAATTCCTGGTAGAGGAAATGCTTGCCGAAAGACCAGTGGCGATACATCAGCGGCATGCCGACCGAGGAATAGGCGTCGAGCATCTGCTGGGACGAGATGATCTCCATCTGCACCGGATAGACGTCGAGGTGAAGCTCTTCGATCGCGATCGCCTCGATCGCTTCGTAGGCCCGCGACAGTGTCTTGAAATCCCAGTCGGACCCTGAAAAGAGCAAACCGGATTTGCCGGTTTGGCTGGATTTGCTGGCCTGGTTCGCCATCAGTTCCCCCCTCAAGCACTTTTCTGGAAGGCCGGCTGCCTGGCAAAGAGCTGGCGAAAGACCGGATAGATGTCGGCTGCGTTGGCGATACGGCTCATCTGGAAATTCGGCCATCTCTGGTTGACAACGCTGTAGGCGCGCCAGAGCGAGGTTCCATTGTCGGTGCTGCCGAAAATATGGCTCTCGCGTTCGTCAATGATCTCGACATAGGCGAAATACTGGCACAGGCGCATGATCTGGCCGTCCATGAGACCGATGCAGCGCTCGGAATCGGTTACGAAATTGTCGCCGTCCGATGCCTGGGCGGCATAGATGTTCCACTCGTTGGAGGGATAGCGTTGCGCGATGATGCGATGCATCTCCTCGAGTGCCGTGGAAACGACCGTACCGCCGCTTTGGGTATTGTAGAAGAAGGTCTCCTCGTCCACCTCCTGCGCCTCGTGCGTATGGCGGATGAAGACGATTTCGGTGCGGTCGTAGCGCCGTTTCAGGAAGAGGTGCAACAGCACGAAGAAGCGCTTGGCCAGATCCTTCTCGCGTTCGCCCATCGAGCCGGATACGTCCATGAGACAGAACATGACCGCATTGGCATTCGGCACAGGCTGGGCGTCGAAACGGTTGAAGCGGATGTCGACGGGGTCGACATAGGCGATCCGCTTGCGGCGGCGCTCAAGTCGCTCAAGCTCTTCCCGCAACGCTGTAATGCGCTGGTGTGCCGCCGCGCCCTGGGGCTCTGCCTCCAGGATTGCGAGTTCCTTCTCAATCGCATCAAGTTCCTCGCGCCTAGGACGCCTGAGCGCAATCCGGCGACCATGGCTGTGTCGCATCGTGCGCCCGACATTGATATTGGTCGGGGAACCGGTCGCGGCGAATCCGGCCCGGCGCGGCTTAAAGGCAAGTATCTCCTTGAGGTTGAGCTTGACCATGTCGGGAAGTTCGAGATCCTCGAAAAAGAGGTCGAGCACCTCTTCGCGCGAGAGCACGAAACGAAAATCGTCTTCCGAGACCGTTTTCCCCGGAGACGAGCCGCCGCCGCCTTGGCCGGGCTTGGGAACCCGGTCGCCTGGAGCGAAATGCTTGTTGCCCGGCAGGATGTGCTGCCGCCTGCCGCTGTCCTTCGCATCGCTGAAGCTCGGCTCTGCTGTGCCCCTCGCCGGCATCGAGACGGTGTGCTCGCTATCGACATCGGCGATCTTGCCGATACGGATCCGATCCCGGATGCTTCGCTTCAGCTCTTCGCGCGCACGCTTCAGGAAGCGCTGGCGGTTGCCGAGGCTCTTGTCCTTCGGGTTCAGTCGGCGATCGACAAAGATCGGCATGAAACCATCCCGGCCGGACTCAGCCCGCCTTGTTCACCCGCATGTACCAGTCCACCAGCCGGCGGACCTGACGTTCGGTGTAACCGCGTCCGACCATCCGATGCACGAACTCGGTATGCCGCTTCTCCGTTACGCTGTCCTGCTTGGAGCCGAAGCTGATCACCGGGAGCAGATCCTCGACTTGGCCGAACATCCGCTTCTCGATGACTTCGCGCAGCTTTTCATAGCTTGTCCATGACGGGTTGCGGCCATGGTTCCTCGCCCGGGCGCGCAACGTGAACTTCACGACCTCGTTGCGGAAGTCCTTGGGATTGGCAATGCCGGCCGGCTTTTCGACTTGCGACAGTTCGTTGTCCAGCACCCCGCGGTTGAGGATCTGGCCTGTATCGGGGTCTTTGTAGTCCTGATCCTCGATCCAGGCATCGGCGTAGGCGATGTAGCGGTCGAACAGGTTCTGGCCGTATTCGCTGTAGGATTCCAGATAGGCCTTCTGAATCTCATGGCCGATGAACTCGGCATAACGCGTCGCCAGTTCCGACTTTATGAAGTCGAGATAGGCGGCTTCCGTTTCCTTCGGGAACTGCTCGCGCTTGATAGCCTCCTCCAGAATGTACATCAGATGCACAGGATCGGCGGCCACTTCCTTGGTGTCGTAGTTGAATGTCTGCGACAGGATCTTGAAAGCGAAGCGTGTGCTGACGCCGGTCATGCCCTCGTCGACTCCGGCGGCATCGCGGTATTCCTGAACCGACTTCGCCTTGGGATCTATGTCCTTGAGGTTCTCGCCGTCATAAACGCGCATCTTCGTGTAAAGCGGCGAATTGTCGTGCTCGGCCAGACGGGTCGAGACGGTGAACCGGCTGAGAATGTCCAGCACCTCCGGTGCACAGGGACTGGAAGCCAACTCGCTTTCGCGCAGCAGCTTTTCGTAGATCTGCCTTTCTTCGGTGACCTGCAGGCAGTACGGCACCTTGACCACCAGGATACGGTCGAGGAACGCCTCGTTGTTCTTGTTGTTCTTGAACTGCAGCCATTCCGACTCGTTGGAATGGGCTACGACGATGCCCTGATAAGGGAAAGATCCGAAGTTTTCCGTACCGTTGTAGCTGCCTTCCTGGGTAGCGGTCAGCAACGGATGGAGGACCTTGATCGGCGCCTTGAACATCTCGACAAACTCAAGCAACCCTTGCGTGGTTCGGTTCAGGCCGCCGCTGTAGGAATAGGCGTCCGGATCGGATTGGCTGAAATGCTCGAGCTGTCTTATATCGACCTTGCCGACCAGGGCCGAAACGTCCTGGTTGTTCTCATCGCCCGGCTCGGTCTTGGCGATGCCGATCTGGCGCAGCCGCGAAGGCATCAGCTTCACGACGCTGAACTTGGAGATGTCGCCGGACAGTTCATCGAGGCGCTTGGCCGCCCACGGCGAGATCAGGCCGTTCAGCCGGCGCCGCGCGATGCCGTATTTGTCCTCCAAAAGGTCGCCCATGCGGTCAGGATTGAAAAGCCCGAGCGGCGATTCGAAAACCGGGCTGATCTGGCCGCCCACCTTCAGCGTATAGATCGGACGCTGCTCCATCAGCTTCTTCAGCCGTTCGGCGAGCGAGGACTTACCGCCGCCGACAGGGCCAAGCAGGTAGAGGATCTGCTTGCGTTCCTCGAGCCCTTGAGAGGCATAGCGGAAATAGCCGGCTATGCGCTCGATCGTGTCCTCCATGCCATAAAACTCGGAGAAGGTGGGATAAATCTTGATTGTCCTGTTGGCGAAAATGCGGCCGAGCCGCTCATCCATGCTGGTGTCGACCAGGGTGGGCTCGCCGATCGCCTCGACCATCCGTTCGGGCGCCGAGGCATACATCGATTTATCCTCGCGGCAGGCAAGGAGATATTGCTGGATGCTTATCTCCTCCTGCGCCACATTCGTATAAATCTCCGAAAACAGATCGAAGACGTCGGACTGGTTCTCGCGCATGGTATCCTCGCCCCGGCCGGTCTGGTTGCTGTCGCCCTTCATTCAACTATCGGAAAGCCTTTGTGGTTCCCTATCATCACGTAGTGCGTCTGCGACCGGATGTTAGGGGTCGAGACAGATATAGTGAACGCCTGAAAGCCAGCCAGCGAATGGCTCGCACAATGGAACGTTTCCGAGGGATGTCCATTCTTCCATCAGCGCGTGCCGAGTGCAACAGCCCGCTGTGAACAAGCTGTTTTTCTGGAGGAAAACCATGCCGCCTGCGCTCAGCAGTTGAATTGGCGGCGCACGGGTGATTCGGTGAAGAGAGCTACACTGCGGTGCCCAACCCTGCACCAGGAGCAACGGTTTCGCTCCTTCTCGGTAACGAGGGAAAGGAGATGTTCCATGTTCGAGAACAGTATGTGGTTGATCGTCGTTGCTGGCGGCCCGCTGCTGCTGGCAATCCTGATCGCCTACGCACTCCTCACGTGGCGCCATCGGGGGCCTGCAGAGCGCAGAGAAAGCGATCGGGCCACTGAGCGACTGTATCGCGAGGGGAAAGACCGGCCGGGCGGAGGCAGCTGAGAACCGTATCGGCAGCCGGACTTTTGTCTTGCTGCCGCTAATGCATGTCGCGCAAAAGTGTCCAGCGGTTTTGCGACAACGACATGCATGAAAAAAACAACCTAAAGCGCGTCGCATGAGGCCGGTCGAACGCGACGCGCTTTAGACTCCAACACTTTCAGGCCAAAGCGCCCGGATCTGCTTCGGCAACGCGTCCCGCACCTTGGCCGACTGGCCGAGGTCGACATGCCTGGCGAGTACCTTGAACACGGATCTCGTCGCATCCTCGGGATTCACGGGTCGAGTGGATTTCATCTCCTCGGCCACCCGCTGCAGGAATTCCTCCAATGAACGGCTGGTGGCCGGCAGATCACGCGGCCTATACCGATCATAGTAGGCTCCGCGCACGAGAAGCGGCAGTTCCGCTCCCAAATTGGCAGCCAGTTCGATCTGCAGCCAATCCCGCAAGGTGCGTAAAACGGCTCCCAGCATATGCCAGGCAACGCGCCTATCGGGCCCGTGGTCGGCCATGATCTCGTCCAGCCAGATGTTTGTCGTCTGCAGGGTTTTGTCAAAAACTTCCAGGCCGGTTGCGCTCATCGTCGCCTCCTTTGGCATGGGCGATCCCAACACCCGCCCCCAACATTCCCCCCAACACTCGCTATGACGGGCAAACGGGGATCGAGCGCAATTGTTTCGTCACGCGTTGAAAAATTGCCCAAAGAGCAGGGGCGAATGATGCGCGCGGCCTGATCGGCCCGGATCTTTCGCATCTCGGTTCCCGCGTTACCGTCGGAGCCGGCATCCTGCCCAACACCGAAGACGCCGTCGCCCGCTTCATCGCCCGGCCCGACCTTATCAAGCCCAGCTCCAGGATGCCGGCCTTCGACATGTTGCCGCCCGACGACATTCACGCCATAGCCGCCTGGCTGAGAGGCCTGCAATGAGCGCTGCGATCAAGGAGCGTTCGCGGGAGGAATACAAGGCGCAGGAAGATCGGCTGCGCGCCGTCTGGGCCAATCCGGCCGGCTGGCGCTACTGGACCTCGGTGAACAATTTCCAGATCGGCCTCTGGTACGGCTCGGCCGCCTTCGCTTTCATGCTGTTCGCCGGCGCGCTCGCGCTGCTGATGCGACTGCAGCTCGCCGTGCCCGACAACGACTTCCTGTCGGCCGACTTCTTCAACCAGGCGTTCACCCTGCATGGCACGGTGATGATGTTCCTGTTCGCGGTGCCGATCTTCGAGGCGGTCGCGATCTTCCTGCTGCCGCCGATGCTGGGCGCGCGCGAGATGCCGTTCCCGCGCCTCGGGGCGTTCAGTTTTTGGAGCTTTCTCCTCGGCGGTATCTTCGTCTGCGGCTCGATCTTCTTCAATGCGGCGCCGTCGGCAGGCTGGTTCATGTATCCGCCGCTCGCCACCGACACGCAGTTCTCCGGCATCGGCGCCGATATCTGGCTGCTCGGCCTTTCCCTCATAGAAGTCGCCTCGATCGCGGCCGCCGTCGAACTCATCGTCGGCATCATGAAATGCCGCGCGCCGGGCATGCGCATCAACCTGATGCCGCTCTTCGCCTGGTACCTGCTGATCGTTGCTGGAATGATCCTGTTCGCCTTCCCGCCGCTGATCGCCGGCGACCTCCTGTTCGAGATGGAACGGATGTTCGAATGGCCGTTCTTCGACGCTGCGCGCGGCGGCGACCCGCTGCTGTGGCAGCATCTGTTCTGGATCTTCGGCCATCCGGAAGTCTACATCATCTTCCTGCCGGCGATCGCGCTGGTGGCGATGATCATGCCGACTTTTTCCCAGCGTCCGATCGTCGGTTATTCCTGGATCGTGCTCGCGGCAGTGGGGACGGGGTTCCTCTCCTTCGGCCTGTGGGTGCACCATATGTTTGCGACAGGCCTGCCGCAGATCTCGCTGGCCTTCTTCTCGGCGGCCTCGGAGGCGGTGGCGATCCCGACGGGCGTGCAGATCTTCGTCTTCATCGCCACCATGCTGGCCGGCCGGGTGATCTTCTCGACACCGATGCTGTTCGGCACCGGAGGATTGGCCATCTTCGTCATCGGTGGCCTGACGGGCGTCATGGTGGCGCTCGCACCCCTCGACTGGCAGGTGCACGACACGTATTTTGTCGTCGCGCACCTCCATTATGTGCTGATCGGAGGCATGCTTTTTCCGGTCGCGGCCGGGCTCTATTACTACTATCCGCTGATCGACGCGAAGAAGCTCTCCGACCGTCTCGGGCGGCTCGCCTTCTGGCTGATGTTCTGCGGCTTCAACATCGCCTTCTTCCCGATGCATCTGAGCGGGCTGCGCGGCATGCCCCGGCGCGTCTTCACCTATCCGGCCGAAATCGGCTTGGACTGGCTGAACCTGATCTCGACGGCCGGAGCCTTCATCTTCGCCGCCGGCGTGCTGGTGGTCGTCTTCGACGTGCTCAGGCCGAAGCACAGGGAGCCGCGCGGCGAATTCAACCCATGGAACGCCGGCACGCTGGAATGGATCTCCGAGCCGGAGGGGAACTGGGGCGTCCGCTCGATACCCATCGTGCGCAGCCGCTACCCCCTCTGGGACCAGAAGGACCTTGCGCGGAAGGTCAATGGCGGCCGCTATTACCTGCCCGACGCGGAAGAGGGATGGCGCGAAGGCCTGGTCACCTCCGTGCTCGACGCCGAGCCCATCCAGGTGCTGCGCGTCGGCGGCACGTCCCATGTCACCATCGTCTCGGCCCTTTCGCTCGGGGCGGCCTTCATCGCGCTTACCTTCCACTGGTGGATCGCGACGGCGCTGGCCGCAATCACCTGCTTTTGCGCCGTTATCTACTGGCTCTGGACGGGCACCGGAGAAATCCCCGAGAAGCCGGAAAAGGATGTCGGCCTGGGCCTCAGCCTGCCGCTTTATGCCTCCGGCCCCGATTCGGTCGGCTGGTGGGCGATGTTCATCACCATGGTGGGCGACGGCACGGCCTTCGCCAGCCTCGTCTTCGGCTATTTCTTCTACTGGACGATCCATATCGACTTCACCGCGGGGATTGCCGGGCCTGATGCGATCTGGTCGCTGCTGGAATCCTGTTCGCTGCAGCGTGGGGCCTGATGGTGGCGGCCCGCATGCTCAACAGGCGCGGCGCCACGGCCGCTATGCGCAGCTTGCTGGCGCTGTCCCTGCTGACGAACGTTGCCGCGTCCGCCACAGGCTTGGCCGCGCCGTGGTCTCCCGGCATGGACCCGACACGCCACGTCTATCCCGCAATCGTGTGGATCCTCGTGATCTGGGTACTCGCCCATGCGGCGCTCGGCACGGTCATGCAGGCCTATTGCCTGGCCCGCTCGCTGGCCGGCCGACTGACGCCGAGGCATGACATGGATCTAAGCAATGTGGTGCTCTACTGGCATTTCCTGCTAATTACCGCCGTCATCACCTTCGCCACTATTGGCCTCTTTCCGGCAGCGATGTGAGGCGGCGATGCGGCTCATTCCGAGAGAGATCGAAACGCTCTGGACGCTGTTTACCGCGCCCGTGGTGTGGGTTGCGCATTTCCTCGTCTGCTACATAGGCGCGGCGATCTATTGCGCTAAGCCCGAGCTTGTCGGGCTGAGTTTCAGCGCTGTGCGCGCGGGCATCGCCGCCGCCACTGTGATCGCCCTTTCACTCATCGCGCTGTCCGCATGGCTCGCTTGGCGGCAATGGGGCTTCGGCACCGACGATCCGCCGCATGACGATCCGACGAGGCGGGACCGGACCCTGTTCCAGGGTTTTGCGACGCTGCTGCTCTCGGGTCTCAGCCTCATCGCCGTGATCTTCACCGCGATGCCCGCGTTGTTCCTGACGGAGTGTATCCGGTGAGACGCGCATGCCTCATCCTCGGTCTCTTTGTCCTTGCCCTGGTCTGGCTCGGACCGCTGCTCGACGCCTGGCAGGATTCGTTTTCGGCGCACATGCTGGCGCATATGGGAGTGGTGGCGATCGCTGCGCCGCTGATGGCGATTGGGATCCCGCTCTGCCCGACACCAGATGCAAGCCGGGCGTTCACCCTCGCCCTTCCCGCCTCCCTCGTCGAACTCATCGTCGTCTGGTCCTGGCACGCGCCGGCCTTGCGGACGCTGGCGGAAAGCTCGCTGTTTGCGACCGCCATCGAGCAGGCCACGTTCCTCGCCGCCGGGCTGTTCTTGTGGCTGGCCTGCCTGCCGCGCCGCGACTCGGATACCGCAGGCAATGCCGCCGGCGCTTTCGCCCTGCTTCTCACGTCCATCCATATGACCTTGCTTGGCGCGCTGCTCGCGCTGACCCCGAGGCCGCTTTATGGGACGGGCGAGGTAAGCTGCGTCGGCGTCGCCCTTTCCGCCCAGCAGGATCAGGAGCTTGGCGGCGTAATCATGCTTCTGCTCGGCGCCGCGGTCTACCTGACCGGCGGCGTGACGCTTTTCGCGCGCATGCTCGCCACCCCGCCGCGGAAGGCGGTCTGATGCATATCAGCTGGAAGAAGCTCGCCATCGCGCTTGCCATTCTGCCCTTTGTCGTGGTGCTGGCGGCCTGGATCGGCTTTTTCAATGTCGGTGCCTCAAGCGGCCATTGGAAGATCACGGAATGGTTTCTCCATTTCGCCATGCGATCGGCTGTGCGCACCTATGCCCTGGCGGTCGATGTTCCCGCGGCTTTGCCGCGCCATGCGGTCCAGCCGGCCGCCGGGCATTTCGCGCGCGGCTGCGCCATCTGTCACGGTGCGCCGGGCGAACCGCGATCTCCTGTCGTCATGAGGATGCTGCCGCAGCCGCCTGACCTTGCCGGGACCGTCGGCGAATGGTCCGACGCGGAGCTTTTCCGCATCGTCAAGCACGGCGTGCGCTTTACCGGCATGCCGGCTTGGCCGACGCAGGAACGCGACGACGAGGTCTGGGCGATGGTCGCCTTCCTACGCGAACTGCCGTCGATGGACGAAGTCATCTATCGTGATCTCGCCTATGGAGAAAGGCTTGCGCCTCCTGCAGGCGCTGCCGGAGCCCTAAGGCAGGCGCTCGCGGATTGCGCCCGCTGCCACGGTGCGGACGGGCTCGGGCGTGCTCCCGCGATACCCGTTCTCGCCGGGCAGAGCGAGGCCTATCTCCTAGAAAGCCTGCGTGCCTATGCCGAGGGAGGCCGGGCAAGCGGCTTGATGAGCCTGCCCGCCATTGCGGCCGGGCCTCAGTTCTGGCCGGACCTGGCCAAGCATTTCGCCGCCCTGCCGACGATACACCCCGGCGGCGGGGGCGATCCAGCACTTGTCCGGCACGGCAGGGAGATAGCCGAGAGGGGTGTCAAGGAGGCCGGCGTGCCTGCCTGTCTCGGCTGTCACGGGAGACACGACCGCAGCCCGCTCTATCCCTCCATTGCCGGCCAGCCGGAGCGCTATATCGAGGCGCAGCTTGGGCTGTTCAGGGCGGGAAAGCGTGGCGGAACGCGCTTCGGCCATCTCATGGCCAATGCCGCGAAGGGCCTGACAGACGACGACGTCCGTGCGCTTGCGGCCTACTTCTCCCTATCGGCCACTCCGTCCGCAACCGGAACGCGATAAGCGCGTTTGCGTTCATTCGACCTTCCGGGGTGCTGGTGAAAAACTTGCTTACCGCCCTTCTCGTGCTGATCATTCTTCTTGTCGTCGCCGGCGGGGCCGTCTTCTTCCTGTCCCGCGAAGAGGCGACAGTTCCGATCGCGGAGACCTATGGCCCCAGCCCGACCCTGCCGGAGCCCAATCCGACCTGGCTGCCGACCGTCCATGTGGCCAAGGCCACGCCGTGGCCGCAGGGCACGAAGCCGACGGCGGCCCAGGGATTTGCGGTCAACGAGTTTGCCGGCGGGCTCGACCATCCGCGCTGGCTGTACGTGCTGCCAAACGGCGACGTGCTGGTGGCCGAGAGCAATGCGCCGCCCAAGCCGGACGAGGGCTTCAGCATACGCCGCTTCTTCATAGATTTCTTCCAGAGTCAGGCCGGCGCGGGAACGCATAGCGCCAATCGCATTTCGCTGCTGCGCGATCAGGATGGCGACGGGGTGGCTGAAACCAAAACCGCCTTTCTCACAGGGCTGTTCTCGCCATTCGGCATGACCCTGCTCAACGGCAAGCTCTATGTCGCCAACGCCAATGGAATTGTGGCCTTTCCCTACCAGGAGGGCGCGACCGAGATCACCGCACCGGCGGAGAAGATCGTCGACCTGCCTGCGGGGAGGAACCACCACTGGACCAAGGACGTGACCGCCTCGCAAGACGGGACAAAGCTCTATGCGACGGTCGGATCCAATTCCAATGTCGGCGAGAATGGCTTGGAGGAAGAGGAGAACCGCGCCACCGTGCTGGAAATCGATCTCGCCTCGAAAGAGACGCGTCTCTTCGCCTCCGGGCTGCGCAATCCGAACGGCCTGTCCTGGAATCCGGAAAGCGGCGAGCTGTGGGTCGCCGTCAATGAGCGTGACGAGATCGGCAGCGATCTCGTGCCGGACTACATGACTTCGGTGCGGGATGGCGGCTTCTACGGCTGGCCCTACAGCTATTTTGGCCAGCATGTCGACGATCGCGTCGAGCCGCAGCGGCCCGACCTCGTCGCCGAGGCGATCAAGCCGGACTATGCGCTCGGGGCGCACACGGCTTCATTGGGACTGGCCTTCAACACGGGCGACCTGTTCGGTCCTCAATACAGGAATGGCGCCTTCGTCGGGCAGCATGGCTCGTGGAACCGCAAGCCGCACAGCGGCTACAAGGTGATTTTCGTACCGTTTACCGGCGGCAGGCCCTCCGGTCCGCCTCAAAACATCCTCACCGGCTTCCTCAGCGAGTACAACAAGGCTTTTGGCCGTCCTGTGGGGGTAGCGATAGACCGGAGCGGCGCCCTGCTGGTGGCGGATGACGTCGGCAACAAGGTCTGGCGGGTTGTTCCATCTCAGACACAATCGACACTTTGAGCGGTTGGTGCTGCCGGCGACCCGATGAGGAAGCGATAAGACACCGCTTGCCATTGCCTGTCGGACACGGTGTTCCGGCGCCGATCAAGCCGAAATCAAGATGTCGGCACCGGTCCGCGCCCGCGTACGTGCCGGACCCTCTGACGCATACGATCGGCAAGAGAAGCGATCGAGCCTTGCGCCGTGCGCGTCCCAAGAACGGATTGCAGGACAACGCCCTGCGTTGCGAATTTGTGCTTGAACGACTCTGCGCCGCACAGGAAATCGACCGTGCCCAAGCCGTGATCGATCGACCATTGTATGTAGTCCATCATCAGGATCATGCCGGGCGATGCCTGGCTGAAGTCCGGATCGAAAGTGGTCACGAAGGCCATCATGGTGTGGTGCTGGACGAAGTTGATGGAGACCGCGACCATCGCGCCATCGCATTCAAGTACGAAAATATGCAGCACGCCGGCGCGCGCCAGCGCCTCGACGAGTGCGGCGAGTACTGGCGCTCCGTCTTCAAAAAGTTGGGATTCACGCTTGCGCTCCGCCAGCCATCTGCGCTTCAGGGCAGAGAGCCGGTCCAGTACCGGCTGCAGTGGCTCGTCTGGCGCAAGCAGGCGAAATTTTATTTCCCCGGCTTCTTCCAACGTCTTGACGCCGCGCCGATAGTTCTGCCGTGTCTTTTTCGACTGCTCCGCGAACCACGCGGCTCCGCTCTGCCACTGTCCAGCCACGCGATAACTGACTTCCTCTCTGTGATTGGGGCGAAGCCTGATCCCGCCGGAGGTATCCGGAGTGAAAATTTTGCGAACCGCCGCACCCGGCAAGAGATGATTGAGAAAGGCAATATCGAAGCCACCGGCGTCACAGATCTGGGCCCATACGTCCTGCAGGGCCGATAACGAGCATTCCGGAGCAACGAGGATATCCCCGTAATCGGTATAGCTGCTGGCCGCCCATTCGAGAAACCGCAGCCCTTTGCGCTTGCCGATCGTCAGGGGAACGACGGCAACCAGCCTGTCACCGTTCCAGACCAGGCCGATCCGCAGTGCGCGCTGGTCACGGTCCGCCACGGTACTCCACCATGCCGAAATCCAGGCATGACTCTGAAAGATCAGCCCGTCGGTGCGATGCCAAAGATGCATCCAATCGGCTTCGATCGCAGCCAGGCGATCCGCCGAACGGACAACTTCCAGGCGCTCTGCGCTCGAAGCGTCAATCGAAACAATGGTGTTCATGAAGGGGAACGATCCTGTGGCTGAGCGATGACATCGGGACGCCTCGGGAACAGTCGGACGACATGCCCTCCCATCTTCTTGAGCGGCAGGATGTAAAGCCCAAAGAGCGACTGATAGTCGCGCACATCGCGATCTATCAGGCCAAATTTGAGGTCTTCATCCGGATCCGGGACAAACTGCGTCCCGAAGAGGCGATCCCAGAACGAAAACAGCAGGCCAAAATTCTTGTCGTAGTGGCGAGGGTCGATGCTGTGGTGCACCTGGTGCCAGTGCGGACACAAAATGATGTTGTTCAGCGGGCCGAAGGAAATCTTGAAATGGGTATGGCGAACAAAGTCCATCATCAGGATGTTGCGGATGACATAGACGTTGATGCCGAAGATAGCGATCTCTACTGGATCGAGCGCGATCAGGCTCCAGATGCCGAAGCAGATCCCCGGGATGACGCCATCCCAGATACGGTTCATCAGATCGTCCAGCGGATGAACCCGATCCTTGGTGATTCCCACCATCACCTCGGCCGAATGATGCACTTTGTGCAATTCCCACAGGAACGGGAAGCGGTGCTGGGCGACATGGTAGAGATAGTACGAAATATCATAGGCGATCAGCATGGTTGCGGTGAAGATGACGATCGTCACCGGTCCGGCCGGGCCGTCGATGAGCGGCGCCTGGATATCAAAGAGCCAGCCGATTGCCTGGTGTGTCCCATAGCCCACGGCGGCAACGAAAGTGACGCCGGCAGGGATGAGCAGGAGAGGCATTATCGCCCGTTTGGTGACCCAAAATAGAACATCCGCTCGCGCCGACGGGTGCAGGATGACTTCCGCCGGGAAAGCGAAATCGAAAAAGTCCCTTAGGGATCGATGCTCGACAGTTCGCCAGTAAGCGATCACCGCGCTCCCCAGTGCCGTGGACAAAAGCAGGCCGAGCGTCAGCAGATTGACGTTCGAAAGCTTTTCCACAATCACTCTGGCGAATTCAGAAAACATCGGTGCAGTGGCTCCTGGGCCGTAAGATGGCGATCCGGCGAACTGCACAGCAAGAAACTTGCCAAATCCACTGCATGTTGCCTGCAACCAGATGGCTATTGCGGCTGCTACGAGCAGCTAGCAGGTCAACCGTAACAAAACGCTAAATGTCCGAGCGCAAATAATAATCACACCGGATGGCCTACTCCGCTGCGGCGGTGGTCACGATCTTTGCGGCGGGGGGATTGCCGCGAGGTGGATTTCAATCCCGTCTTCGCCCACTTCGCCGCGCCAGGCGATGCGTTCGGCTGGCTGCCTGGCGCCAAAACGCGGTGAAGCCCAGCCGCCCTGCCCCGGTGCGTCGCCGCCGGCGCGGATGTCGACCGCAGCGTCTGGAAAGCGAATGGCCATCAGCGGCTCATCGCCGCGCAGCACCATAACCGTGTTTGCGTCCCGGTTGGCGCCGAGGCCGGCTGCGAGTTGAAAGACGACTTCGGCCACGCGCCTGCCGCCGAGCAGTTGGTCGGTCACGACGATTCCGTCGGCCTGGTGCATCACGGTGCGCTGATGCACGACGCCGAAGCGGCTTCTATACCCGTCATGCCTGGCGCGTAGCTTCCACTGCGTTCCCGGCTCGCTCTCCACCAATGCCGCAACCGCCTTGTGCGACCAGTTGAACTCCCCGGCAATGATGCTTTGGCTTTTGCCCTCGATATTCAGTGTGTTGTGCGCCGGTGTCGAGCGGAACCAGTCGCGCCAGACGCCCCCCGAACCGTAGAGCCAGGTGCCGGGGTCGACCAGCACCGGCTCGCCATCGATGCACAAGGTGAGCGACAGCGCGTCGGCATGGCCGTGAGCTGCTATCGAGAGATAGCCGAGCGGGCCGTGGTCGAAGGTCAGATCGATGCTGCGGCCATTCATTTCACCGCGCCAGACGGAGAGCCCGCCTTGCGTGAACGTTTGCAGCCCATGCGATACCGGTGCCGGTTCCGGCGGCGCGCCAAAGAAAAGAGCACGAAAATCGTCTGGCTCCGCCGCGTTGCCCGGCATCCGTAGAAAGCCGTGGATGGCGGCGGCGACGGATCGGACATAGTCCGGCTCGTCCCCGAGCGTCAGCACGCGACCTTCATCGTTGTCGCCAAAGCCGGCGGCTGGTGGGAGCCAGGCGACGAAATTGGCAAATGCGGCCAGACGCGCTTCGACGGGCGAGGGAAACAGCGTTCCGGCTTGGCGTGCCGCAGTGGCGCACAGCAAGATGAGTTCGGCGGTGAAGGCCGCATATGTCGGGGTCTGCTCGGCACCGGCGCCATCGGCGAGAATCTGCTTGCGCGCCTCAGCCAGGAGGGCCCCGCGTGCAGCGTCGGGTGCGGTCCCCAACGCCAGGCCGACCAAATACTCGCCAGCCAGTTCTGCGACGAGATGGTTGTTGGCGGAGGAAAATCGAGAAGGGAACCGTGGCAGCCAATAGGCGCTTGCCGCCAGTATTTCACCCACTTGCTGCCGTGTCGCCGCGCCCAGTCGGTCGCCGACGAGGTCCATGGTGACAATCAGGCTGATGGCTCGCAGCGCTACTTCGATGCCGGAGGCCCAGCCAACCCCTCGAAACGGCGGATTGGCTGAATGCCAGCTGCCGATCGCCGCCTCTATGGCCATCCGGGACCGGTCGTCGCCGGCGAGAAGCAGGTGGGCGGCCAGTGGCGGCAGCTGCTGCAGCCGGCTGATCTCCCAAACGTATTTTACATCGCCGCGGCCGCCGCCATGACGAAAATCGATATCGAAAGTATGGGTCTCGGGGCCTGGCCAAAGCCTGCCGGTCACCGGATCAAGGCGCCAAAGCTCGGGAGGAAACAGCCGATCGCTGTCGCGCCGTGGCCATGTCCGCCCAAGTGCGGAAAACTGGCCCGCAAGCGTGTTTTGCGCCGCCGCCGCTATGGCTTGCCGTTGTGCCGGTATCGCAGCCAGCGCAGCATCGCGCAATCCATGCAGCACCGGGTGCAACTGGGGCGAAGCAAAGCGCTCCCAGCCATCGTCTTGACGGCGCGAAGCGATCCTTCGACGCTGCTCGCCCAGCCGGTGCAACACCTCAGCCGGCTCCATGCTGCGCAACCGGTTGATGTACCAGCCGATTCTCATACGCGCTCCGCCAAGGTTTCGATTCTTATATACCATGCTGTCGAAAAGCCGCGCGACGGCAATCCTCCTTTTCCGATCCTGCGGTTAATATCTCCGACCATGATACGGAGAGTGATGATGAGAAGGATGGCGTGTGTTGCAGCGTGGGTGCTCGGCATGGCGATCGCCGCCAACGCTGCGCCGATCCCGCTCCAGCGCGGCGTTGGCGTGCATGAATGGCTGAACTGGTCGTCGGTAGACGACGATGGATCCTACCGTTGGCCGCCCTATCGCAGCGAGGAGGAGTGGCGCGCTGGACACAGGCCGCTCGCCGATTGGCCCGGCGGCGACGCGTTTGCGCGCATTCGATCGATGGGCTTCGACTTCGTCCGGCTGAGCGTCGACCCCGGCCCTCTGCTTGCCAGCGAGGGCGCCAAACGGCAGCAGGCGTTGGACATACTTGCCGCCGCGGTCGAGCGGGTCACGTCGGCCGGCCTTAAGGTGGTTTTCGATCTGCACGGTGTCACCCAGGTTCCGACCTACAGCATGGAGATGATCTATGACGGAGCCGACAGCGAGGGCGTTGTCAGCTATCGCGAAATGGTTGTGGCGGTCGCCACCATGCTGGTCAAGGTTGGCACCGACAAGGTAGCCCTCGAGCCTTATAACGAGCCGGCATACTACCCCTGTGATTCGAGCGGGAGCGATGACTGGCAGCGGATAATGGCAGACACGGTTCGCGATATTCGCGTAGTCAGCAGCGAACTCACCATCGTCGCAACAGGCGCCTGTGGCGGCAGCATTGCCGGACTGGTCAATCTCACCCCGGGGTTTGACGATCCGAACCTCTACTACAGCTTCCACATGTATGAGCCGCACAGTTTCACCCACCAGCGGCCCGACGGGACAGGCGCCTTCGCCTCGGGCCTGCCCTGGCCGGCCGACAGCAGTACGCCCGAAAAGGTGACCGAAACCCTTAAGGCGCAGATGGACGCGGCCGGCTTGAGCCCAGTCGAGCAGGTGATGAACATGGTCGCGACGCGTGAAGCAATCGCCCGATATTTCGAGCACAATTGGGGCCTGAGCCAACTCGAAGCGAGCTTCCGTCAGGCGGTCGACTGGGCCGAGGCGCATGGCATTCCAAGCCGGCGGCTCTTCATGGGCGAATTCGGCGCCATCCTCATGTCGGCGGACGGCCGAATGGGCGCGTTCGACGCTGACCGTCTGCGTTATCTCACGGCGGTGCGCCAGCAGGCGGAACGCTTCGCGATACCATGGTCTGTCTGGGAATTCTCGAATCCCTATGGAATGACCGTCATCCGGCCCGAAGGGCCTGCGGTCCCGGACCAGGAGATGTTGCGGGCACTGGGCCTGCCATAGTTGCCATACCCTCTGCGGGTAGGCAGCCGGGCGGCAACGCCACCTGTCCCCGCCACATTGGATCGAGATCGGCTTGCCTTTGTTAAATAGCCGTCTAGCCAGCATTCTTGCTGGCTATCAATCAAGCAACGGAGCTACGGTCTGCGGCCGCAACCGTCGGTGGCACTTCAATAAGGCCGGCAGAGTCTGATTGAACCGATCAACCTCTGCCTTGAATCACCTTGGCGGCTTTTTCCTCGCGATCCGGTTTCGTCGGCAACCAAGTGTTTAATACATTCGTCGTAAATAGCGGCGCCAATACGCGCGCCCAGGGAAGAGATAATGTGTGGAATTGCCGGCTGGATCGGGCCGAGGGTCGAGAATCCACAAGATCGGGCCGCCGGAATGTCCAACGCATTGCGGCATCGTGGTCCCGATGCCGAAGGCACCGAGTTCTTGGACTTGAACACCGGCGAGAACCAATTGGCATTGGTGCATCGCCGCCTGGCGATTATTGACTTGAACGCCGATTCAAATCAGCCGATGCATATCGACGACGGCCGTCTCAGAATTATTTTCAACGGCGAAATATACAACTATATCGAGTTGCGCCAGGAACTGATCGGCCTCGGTCATCGTTTTCGAACGCGCTCCGATACCGAAGTGCTGCTCAGAGCTTATGATCAGTGGCACTTGTCCATGTTTGACCGATTGAGCGGCATGTTCGCTTTTGGGCTCTGGGATGCTCAGAGGCACGAATTGATCCTCGGCCGGGATCCCTTCGGCAAAAAGCCCCTTTACCTCATGCAAAGCGAAAAATTGCTGTCCTTCGCCTCGGAGATCAATGCGTTGCTGTCATCGCAGCCAAATGCGCAGCAGCTCGATCTGGACGCCGTGCACGAGTATCTGCGCTGGCGTTACGTGCCTGGACCACGCACGCTTTTTAAACAGATCCGCAAACTCAACCCCGGAAGCTATGCTGTTTGGTCGCAAGGGACAGTGACGGAAACGCGCTATTATACGCCTCCAGATCAAACGGATCTGACCGAAGAGATCGACGACGAAACCGCCAAGCGACGATTCCTGGAACTGCTCGACCATTCCGTCGAGATCAGAATGCGCAGCGATGCGCCCTTTGGCGCCTTTCTCTCCGGAGGCCTCGACTCGTCAGCAATCGTCGCCCTGATGACCAAGCACAGCGACAAGCCCATTCGTACATTTTCGGTCGGTTTCAGCGAGCCGGCTTATAGCGAACTCCCATTCGCCCGACGCGTCGCCGATCATTTCAAGACTGATCATTGCGAACTGGTCATTGAAGCGGACGACCTGATTGACCACCTGCCCAAGTTGATTCGCCATCTAGGGGCGCCCGTTTCACAAAGTTCGGATATTCCAATTTACCTGATGTCGGAGCGAGCCTCGCAGGACGTCAAGATGGTGCTCACAGGGGAAGGGGCAGATGAGATCCTCGGCGGGTATCCCAAACATCGCGCAGAGTCGCTGGCTGGAATCTACCGGTCGCTCGTTCCAGCCTTGCTCCACGACAACCTCCTCGCCCCTTTGATACGCGCCATGCCTGGCGCATCGGCCAAGTTCGATACATTTGCCCGAAGCGCGGGCGAAAGGGACTTTGCCACCCGGATGATCTCCTGGTTTGGAGCCATGACGGCGCGGCAACACGGTCGCCTCACCGGTGCGCCGGCCAATTGCCGCAATCAGCGTAACAACCTCCCGTTCTCCTCAAGCGCGAAGGCATCCCATCTTCGCCGGGCGCTGTTTTTCGATCAGACGTCCTGGTTGCCCGACAATCTCCTGGAACGAGGCGACCGCATGATGATGGCCGGTTCAATCGAAGGAAGAATGCCGTTCCTCGATCGCGATCTGGTTGCGTTCGTCAGCAAATTGCCCGATCGCTACAAGGTGGGTTGGCGGAAGGGTAAGCTGATCTTGCGCAACAGCATGGCCAACATGCTTCCTGAGGAAATTCTCAACCGCCGCAAGATCGGGTTCAAGGTGCCCGTCGCCGAATGGTTCCGCGGGTCGATGAGGAACTACGTGCACGACCATCTTTGCTCCTCTCATTCCGTCATTCGCAGCTATTTGAGCGCGAAATACCTTGATCAAATCGTCTCGGAGCACACCAAGGGCGCCGCAGACCACGAAAAGCTGATCTGGGCGCTGTTGAATTTGGAGATATTCCATCGCGAGTTCGAGCTTGGGGCGCCTCAGTGACGCCAATGGGATCGGTGTCGCGCTCGACCCGCAGCTGCGCGTCGCAATCTCAGCGTCCGAATTTACAGGACAGCGTCAGCGCTTGACCGATTGAGCCTTTAACGCGACCGACCTCCAGACGTCGCAGATCGCGCCGACAAATGGTGCGAGCTCAAGCCGTTCCCGATGCACGGCCATCGCGGCAGCACCAAGCCTGGCTCTCAATGCCGGATTCTCGACCAGCCGTGTCAGCGCCTCGGTCAACGCCGCAACATCGCCGGGCGGCACCAGCAACCCGGATTGCTCGTTGGTGATGATGTCCTCCACGGCGCCGACAGGCGTCGTCACTATCGCGAGGCCTGCGGCCATGCCTTCGATGACCGAGACGGGCAGGTTTTCGGCAAAGGAAGGCAGCACCAGAATGTCCGCCGAAGCGATCAGCGATGCGACGTCGTCGGGCCCGACCCAGCCAGGAAGGGTAACGCGCTCGGCAAGGCCCAGTTCGGCCGTTCTCATCCGTGCCGCCTCGACATCGCCATCGCCGGCGATCGTGGCGCGCCAACCCTCGATGGGTTTCATGCGGTGCAGCGCATCGATCAATTGCGGCACGCCCTTGCGGTCGCCGATGCGGCCAAGGAACAGGATATGGACATGGTCGCCGCCACCGACATGCGCCAAGGAGGGAACCGCCGTGGCGTTGGGAACAATGACAATTTTGCCGGCCGCCCCAGGTGCCCGGCTGGCGACGAAGTCGCGCCAAAGCCCGCCCAAGACGATCACCCGACCGGCGCGCTCGAACAGAGCTTCGATGCGGCGGCTCATGAAACTATGATCGCCTTTCCAGAATGTCTCATACTGCGCCCCGTGCAGATGCAGGACATAGGGTATCGACAGCAGCCGCGCGCAGGCGGCAATCACCATCTTGCGATAGGTGCTGCCGGAGACCGATATATTGATGTGGATGACATCGGCGCGCTTGGCCAAACGCGCTGCAAGCGTCCGCAAGCAGAAGTCAAACATGTAGAAGATCGAAAATCCGACATGCCCAGGGCCGCGGCTGGCAAGGAAGCGCACATCGATGTCGGCGATCTCCTGCCGCTCGAACTCCTGCTTCAGCGCCCCCATGATGCGGTCGATGCCTCCCTGCCCCGAAACGCCCGAAGGCGTCGCGACAAGCACATGGACTTTTCGATTGTGAACCAGACGCTGCAACATGAGCCCATTTCAGAACGACAAGGCAAAGGTTTCAAATAGGTCTACGACGAATCCGTTAGTTCAAACTGAATCTGTTCACCCTTTGCCGTCATCGCGCTGGATTTTCCGCCGGTCGACGGTTAATCGAAGATGAATTTCCCGGGGACAACCCTTTGCTGCTCCGCTCCACGCTCATCTATGCCCCGGCGATCCTGCTGACGCGGATTTCCGCGCTGCTCCTGCTGGTCATCGTGACGCGGTTGATCGATCAGACCGAGTATGGCCTGCTGACCCTGGTGGTGACCGTCGGCGAAATGACCGACATTGCCGTCACCAACTGGCTGCGCATCGCTTTGCTCAGGCTTGGCGGCAAAGGCGACGTCAGCCGCGGCAGCCTGATGCTGGCCGGGCGGGTGTTGCTTGCCAGCACCGCACTGGCGCTGATTATATCCGTGGTCGCCTCCGCAGTGATCGTGCCGGAGCGCTGGGTCGAGTTCGCGATCGCCGTCTGCAGCTACCTGATCGCCGGCTCCATCGGCCGCTTCGCGCTGACGGTGCTGCAGATGCAGCAGCGTCATTCGGTCTATTCTATGCTCGAGTTCCTGCGCGCCGTGCTGCAACTCGCGCTGCCGATCGGCGCCATCGTCATGTTTCAAGACTCCTTTCTGACGGTATCGCTCGGCTCGAGCCTCGGCGTTTTAATCGCCGGTATCGTGGCGGGCCTAATGGCATCCCGACGCGTCGTTGCCGGTCCGCCACGTTTCACCCAAAAGGAGTTCTTCGTCCTCGGTGCGCCCCTGGTCATCATGGCGCTGGTAGGCTTCGGCCTGCACAGCGCCGAGCGTGTGTTCCTCAAGATCTACTACGATGCCGGCGCAGTGGCGATCTTCGCGGCCGCCTACGCACTGGCCCGCCAGCCCATCGATATGGTCGCCAACTCCATCAACATGGGCGCCTTTCCCGAGGTGGTCAGCCGGTTCGACGACGACGGGCCCGCGGCGTCGGGCCGGCTGCTGTCGCAATTGATGGCCTTGATGATCCGCCTTTGCCTGCCGGTTGCGGCAATGCTGGTCGCACTCAGCAGCGATATCACGCAGCTCCTGCTGCCCTCCGAATATCACGGTCGTTTCGGCCTGCTCTTTCCGATCATCGCCTTCAGCGTGCTGTGTGCCAATCTCGCGAGCTTCGTCTATGGCACCGTGGTGCATGCGCACAAGCGTCCGTGGCTGCTGATCATCGCCAATTCCTTCGGCTCGGTGGCGACAATCGCACTGTCCGTACTGTTGATCCCTCCAATGGCGGAGGTCGGCGCTGCTTTAGCGCTGGCGGGCGGATCGCTGGCAGGCCTTTTAGCCTGCATCATCATCAGCGAACGGCTCACGCCGGTGCCGGTGCCATGGCGCGACATCGGCGTTTCGGTCGCCATCTCGCTCAGCACGGGGCTGGCCGCCAGCCTTGCCAGCGCTCTGCTCGGTGATATGCCGGCCATCTTCTCGCTCGTCGCCGGCGGCACCGCTGGCGCAGTGGTTTTCTTCGGGCTGACCTGGCTGTTCTACCCTGCCGCCGCGATGCAATTCATAGCCAAGCTGAGGGCGCGGCTACGGCTCGCATAGACCGCGATGGCATTTTGAATTTGCCGTTCGGACCGATGCTGTAGCCCCAGGCCGGCCGCCCGTTTGTTGGGGTTATCGCTCCTTAAAGATCGACCTTTCGGCTTCCCCGACGGTCCCTTAGCTCCCGGCACAGCAGCGCTGCGTAGGCAGTGTTGGTGTCATAGTAGCGGCGCCACAAGCGTCGCGGCTCCTGTGCCACGCGAAACAACCACTCCAGACCGGCCGCCTGAACCACTTTTGGCGCCCGGGCAACCTTGCCGCCATAGACGTCGAAACTGCCGCCCACGCCCATGACGAAACTCGGGGTGAGTTCGTCACGATAGCGCTTGAGAAAGCGCTCCTTGCGCGGCGTCGGCATCGCCACCAGCAGGCAGTCGGCGCCCGAGGCGTTGATCGCCTCGACGATGCCGGCCTCGTCTTCCGGTTTGAAATAGCCATTGCGCATGCCGGCGACGACGAGGCCCGGATGATCCCTGGCAAGTCTCATTCTAACGGCATCGAGAACGGATTGTTCGGCGCCCAGGAGGAAGGGCCTGAAGCCACGATTCGCGCAGAGGCTCAACAGATTGATCATGATGTCGACACCCGCTACCCGCTCCGGCAGCGCGACACCGCAAAGACGCGCGCCCCAAAGCACGCCGATGCCGTCGACGTTAATCACATCCGCCGTCGCAACATCTTCCCGCAGCTCGGTATTGTTGCGCATGTTCACAAGCTTGGCGACATTCACCACCACATGATGCAGCGGCCGCCGCAGGGTCATCGCCTCATCGGCGATGGCCAGCGTCTCGGCCATGGTCAGTGCATGGATCGGCGCGCCAAGGAATTCCCGGCGCCGTGACGCCAACACGCGATGCTGCGCCCATGCCGGGTCGTGCGCGTTCATGCGGCCTCCTCTGCACTTGCAGGAAGCGCCAGGTGTTCGAGCGCTGATTTCCTGCCTTCGATGCGGGCGTCGGGCTTGCGTGCCTTGCGCCAGGTCCACAAACCCCTTGTGTCGATGAGCTTCTTGTCCTTGAGCGCTTCGGGATCAACCAGATTGAACTGCCGATGGTCGACCAGCAGGACGACGATATCGCACCGGTCGATAGCGGAAAGCGCATCGGTGAAGACGATGCCCTTGCCCTCGAGCTCATGCGGCAGCCTGTGTGCGTTTGGTTCGGCCGCAATGATCTTCAGGTTGGGAATATCTGACAAAAGCTTCACCACCTCGACGGCCGGGCTCTCGCGCATATCGTCGATATTGGGTTTGAAGCTGAGGCCAAGGCAAGCGATCGTCTGCTTGCGGGAAGGGTCGAGCAAGGCTTCTATGTCCCTGACCACCGACAAGGGACGCTCGGAATTGATCCGGCGTGCCGAAGCCATCAGCCGTGTGCTGTTAGGCGCGGCGTCGATGATAAAATATGGGTCGACCGCAATGCAGTGGCCGCCGACGCCCGGGCTCGGCTGGAGGATGTTCACGCGGGGATGCCGGTTAGCCAGATCGATCACCTCCCAGACGTTGAGCGACAGATCCTGGCACACTGCCGCAAGTTCGTTGGCAAAGGCGATATTGACGTCGCGGAACGCGTTCTCGGTCAGCTTCACCAGTTCCGCGCTTTCGGCCCGGGTCGTGAACAGGTCGCCGGCAACAAAGGTTGAATAGAGTGCCGCGGTGCGTTCCGACGACTTGCGCGACAGTCCGCCGATCGAGCGATCGTTGTTGATCAGCTCGGTAAGGACCTTTCCCGGCAACACGCGCTCGGGCGAATAGGCGACCAGGACATCGGCCTGTTCGCCATGCACCAGAGGAAATTTGAGATCGGGCCGCAACTCGGCAAGCAGCCCCGTCATGATGCGCGTCGTGCCGACCGGCGATGTCGATTCCAGCACCACAAGGTCTCCCCGCTTCAGCACCGAGGCGATGCTTCGTGCCGCCGCGAGCACATAGCTCACGTCAGGCTTGTGGTCCTCGGTCATCGGGGTCGGCACTGCGATGATAAAGGCGTCCGCCGGCTGCGGCGTACTGAAAGCCCTAAGCTTGCCGTTGGCTACAACCTTCTGGATCAAACCATCGAGGTCCGGCTCGACGATGTGGATTTCGCCGCGATTGACCTTCTCGACCACCGCTTCGTTGACGTCGACACCTATGACGTCGAGCCCGCGACTGGCGAAGATGGCACAGGTCGGCAGGCCGATATAGCCCATGCCGATAACGGAAACGGTCTTGATCTCAGCCATGATGCAGCAGTTCCTCAACGATCCGGTTACCGGCCCGGCCATCGCCATACGGGTTGTGTCGTTCCGCCATGCCGCGATAGGCCGCCTGATCGTCGAGCAGGCTGTTGGCATTCAACAGGATTTTTTGGATATCGGTGCCGACGAGACGGGCGGTGCCCGCCGCGATTCCCTCGGGCCGCTCGGTATTCTCGCGCATCACCAGCACCGGCTTGCCAAGCGAAGGCGCCTCTTCCTGCACGCCGCCGCTGTCGGTCAGCACCAGATAGCTCTGCTTCTGCAGGTACAGGAACGGCAGATAATCCTGCGGGTCGACGAGATGGATGTTCGACACGCCGCCCAGTTCTGCGTTTACCACCGAACGCACATTGGGGTTGGGATGGACCGGATAGACGATCTGCACGTCCTCGCGCATCGCCAACCCCTTCAGTGCCGTACAGATACGATGGATACCGCCGTCGAAATTCTCACGGCGATGTCCGGTGACGAGGATCATTTTCTTGGCGGGATCGAGGAACGGGAAGCGGGCGGCGAGTTTTGCCCTCATCAGCTTGTCGGCGTCGATTGCGCCGGAAAAATGCAACAGCGTGTCGATCACCGTATTGCCGGTCACGAAGATGGTGCTCGCAGCCTTTCCTTCGGCGATGAGATTGTCGCGCGCCTGGATGGTCGGCGCGAAATGCCAGCTCGCGATGTCGCCGGCAATCTTGCGGTTCAGTTCTTCCGGAAAGGGAGAGTTGATGTCGTGGCTGCGTAAACCTGCCTCGATATGGGCGACCGGGATGCGCTTGTAGAAGGCAGCCAGAGCCGCAGTCATCGCCGTGGTCGTGTCGCCTTGCACGAGGACGATATCGGGCTTCGCCTTCTCCAGCACTTCGGCCATGCCCAGCAGCACGCGCGAGGTCACGTCGAACAATGTCTGGCCGGGCTGCATGACGTTGAGATCGTGATGCACCGGCAGGCCGGTCAACTCGATGACCTGGTCGACCATCTCGCGATGCTGGCCGGTGATGCATGTCTCGGTAATAAAACCCGGATGGGCAAGTGCGGCACGCACCACCGGAAAGCATTTGAGCGCCTCCGGCCTCGTGCCGAACACGATCAGCAGTTTTTGCCTGGATGGCAGTTTCGGATGTGAAAGGACGTTCATTGCTGATCCTGGTCGCTGGAAGGCGTCGCGACCTGCTGATTATTCGCTACAAGAGCTATAATAGCGGCAGAAGCCGCCCTCGTGACCTTAAATCTTAATATATGATTAACAGCCAAGCCCGCGTTCTCCCCAGTAACTCTTATGAAAGCCTAAGCCGATAGGTATCCTGGCAGAGTAGTCTTGAAAAAGAACATATTCGATTGAGTAATATTTTAATTATCGGCCACACTGCCGGATCTCGGCGCTGGGAAAATGAGCTTCTGGTGCGGTTGAACGCAGCGGGTCACGTGGTTTCGAGCAGCCGCGCGGCGACGCCTGCGCCGCTCGCACGCGGCCTGGATATTGTGCTGGCGATCGAGAGCCGGCGCTTCGGTCCCTCATTGGCAAGCCGCTCCGAGCCGTTGCCGTCTGGCGGTTCTGGTCCAGCCGACCTCGTAATCGATCTCACCGGCACTGCCGCACGACGTGGCACGCCGGTTCTGACGCTCGAATTTTGCGGTCACAGCACCTTCCCCGCTGGGGTGGCCGAGATGCTGGCGAGCGGGCGATTGCCGGAACTTGCCGCTCGCCTCGATGGTGTCACAGTCGCCCGGGGGCGACCGATGCTCAGCGATCGGCTCTGGCTATCTCGCAGCTGCAACGACCTGCTCGCCGGGGCCATCTCGCTGGTTGCGCAAAGCGTCGCCCGTTTTTCCGCGGGCGAAGTTGTGCCAGTTGCCGATGGCCCGGCGCCGATCCTCAGGAACGGCGGTTTTGTCCGGCATTATCTGCCCATTTTCTGCAAGGGGTTGGTCGATCGCGCCGTGCAAAAACTCAGACTTGGACGGCGCCCCTTCTATTGGCAGGTTGCCTATCGGCTGATCGACGGGCCAGGTGTCGCCGAAACCGGGCAACTCGACGGTACGCCGTTCACCGTCCTCGCGGACGATGGCCAGCGATTCTATGCCGATCCATTCGTCCTCGAGCGGGATGGCCGCCACTATCTGTTTGTCGAGGAATTTCCCTACGCTATCGGTCGCGGCGTGATTTCTGTCGCCGAACTGGGTGACGACGGCACCTTCGGTGTGCCGAGGGTGGTGCTGGAGGAAATGCACCACCTGTCGTATCCGCAGGTGTTCGCTCAGGCCGGCGAGATTTTCATGATTCCTGAAAGTGCGGCGGCGCGCGAGCTTGTGCTCTACCGCGCCGCGCAGTTTCCCGATCGCTGGGTACGCGATACCGTGCTGATGACGGACAAGGATTTCAATGACGCCACGCTGCTCGAATCGGATGGGCGCTTCTGGCTGTTGGGGACGGAGCGGTTCGGTTACGGCAGCGCGTCGGATACGATGACGGTCTATTCCTCACCCTCGCTGCGCGGGCCGTGGGTTGCGCATGCGCTCAATCCCATCGCCGTCGATCACTCGGCCGCTCGGCCCGGCGGCGCCTTTATTCGCCAGGGTGACGCCGTAGTTCTGCCGGTGCAAAACGGGTCGAGAGCCTATGGCGGCGGTCTCGGGTTGATGCGCCTGGACCGGCTTGACGATTTCGACGTCCGTTTTGCGCCGCCCCGCCCGATCGGCCCGGGGCCGGCATGGCTCCGCACGGGCATTCACACGCTTAATCGCGCAGGCAATGTCGAGGTTGTGGATAGCGCCGGCTGACGCGTCCGGAGGTTGCGCTTAGTCGAGCCGATCCAGTTTCGGCTCGGATGCAACCGCGGCCGAAGAAATGCCCTTCGGCTGCTTTCTATACGGCGCGTTTCTATAGGCAAGCAGCAGCACCACGATGATCGCGATCTCCGGCGATTTTGACGAGAGCGCGTTGTTCGACAGCGCAGCAAGCAGGAACGTCATGGTGCCGATCCATGCCGGCAGCGGCGCCGCGCGCAGCAGCCGAAAAATGAACCAGAATACCAGCACGATGAAGAGCACGGCTATGGGCAAGCCGAAGAGCATGATGATGACCACCGGCGCGCTCTCGATGTAGGGCAGATGCAGCTTCTCGTTGACGATCGCCAGCAGGTCGTCGACGTTCATGCCGAACAGGATGTCTTTCCAGCTAACGAGCCCGAACACCTGGTAGATCGTCACACGCGCCATGAAATTTTCGTCAAAGATCGTGTTGCCGAATCGATTCAGCAGCCCGCCCGAAAACAGTATGGCCACCAGCACTGCGCCGCCCGCCAGGGCGAACAGCAGCACGACGGACTTGGCCTGCCGCTGATGTTTGAGAGTCAGGCGCGGCCAAGGCACGAACATCAGCAGAATGAGGGTTTCTGCGGCAGCGAGCATCAGCGCGGCGCGAGCGCCTGAGGCAGCACAACCGACGAGCAATACGAAGATCGCCAGTACCCGCACCCATATGCGCCAGCGCGTCAGCGGCACGAATCCGATGGCTGTGGCGCAGAGCGCGCCCAGTGCCAGCGGGTGCGCCGACAGGCCGATTGGCCTGAACTGCAGTTCGTTGAGACCATAAGGCAGAAATCGATGTTGAGTCACCGCTTCGATCGTGCCCATCACGGCGCTGACGATCACCATTCCAAGCACGATGTCGCCCAACGCCCGCCGCACTTCCGCGTTCAAGGCCAGCATCAACAGGCCTGCGGCGCCCGCCACCAGATAGGTATCGATGATGAACCCGGAGGAGCCCGCACGGCCGGTGACGAACAGATACGGCACCAGCGCGAAAATCAGCGCGGAATAGAGCAGCAAAGCCTTGAATATTCCAATTTCGTCGCCCTGCAGCAGAAACGGTCGGCTGAAAAGAACGAAAGGAAGCAGCAGAAAGATAGCATAGGTGCCGAAATGCAGTTTCTCGTAAAATGATCCACCGTCGGCCGTATAGTCGACGACCATGTTCATGATCTGCGGTGACACCGTGAAGCGGAGCAGGAACGCGAACGCAGCGCATAGGAAAAACAGAAGCGACAGCGCGTTCTGACGGCGCGCCTGGCTGGACAACAATCGTTCCGATGCGGCAGCGGGATAGCTCATGGCCCATCCAAGTGGAGGTACTCAAACCGCATTCTGGCCAACGAAATCCATGCAAGGGACCGCCGAACAGACGCGGTGCGTGACTCGGCAAAATATGCCAACTTGGAAAATGACATGTTAACGATCTTTCTGTAGTGCTGGCCCGCAAAGCGAATAACCAGAGTTAGCACCATGTCCGCCGCTTCCGGCACAACCCCTCCCTCTGCCGCGGATTCCGATATCAGCGCACTCGAGCGGATCGCCAATGCGCGGCGCGCCAGCAGGGCAAGGCTGCAACAGGATGCCCCAGTCATGGCACGCACCCCCGCCCCTGTCACTCCGCAGACACCCGAGCCTGTCCCGACGGTGACGCTTGACAAGATCGGCGATTTCCTTGAACTCGATTTTCGACGCCTTTTTGTCTGGCTGCGTGCCGGGCTCGTCGTGGCATTGATGCTGGCAGTGGCCGGCGGCGTCATCGGCGCCGCCTATGGGTTGCTGAGCAAACAGCGTTATACCGTCACGACGGAAATCCTCATCAATCCCGCCAATTTGCAGGTTGTGGAAAACGATCTCTACTCGCAACCGGGCCAGGTCGATAGCCAACTGCTCAACGCGCGCAGCAAGCAGCGCATCTTGACCTCGGGCAACGTGCTTGCACGGGTAGTCGACGAACTCGGTCTAACCAACGATCCGGAGTTTTTCGACCCGGACCAGAGCGCCGCCACGCCTGGCGTTGCAGCGAATGGCGGCAAGTTCGATCCGAAGCTTATTGCTCAAAAAAGTCTTGCGGAGCGGGTCAGCGTCGCTGCAGACGAAACGTCGTTCGTCACAACCCTCGCGGTATCGGCAGAAACCACCGGCAAGGCGATCCTGATCTCGCAAGCCATAGTAAAGGTTTTCCAGGACGAACTGGCCAAGGCCGAAGCTGCTGGTGCCAGCCGCGCCGCAGCTGCTCTTGAGGGCCGGCTCGGCCAACTCAAGCGCGACGTGCAGGCGGCCGAAGAGAAGGTCGAGAGCTACAGGCGCAGCCACAACCTGTCCTCCAGCAATGGCCAGCTTGTCAGTTCGCAGACAATGACGCAGCTCAATAGCGAAATTGGAGAGGCGCAATCGCGCGTCATCGCTGCGCAGGCAAGTTACGACGCCTTGGTTGCTTCCGGTGTCAATGGAGCCAATCCTGACCCCGCGGTTTCGGCAGCACTCGCAGCACTGCGCGACAAGGCAAACGGCCTGCGGCAGCAAATCGATTCGCAGTCCATGACCTTTGGTCCGCGCCACCCGACGATTGTCAGGCTGAGGACAGAATTCGAAACCGTCAGTTCTCAACTCAGGGTAGAGTTCTCCCGCACGGTCGGCACGGCAAAAGCCACCCTGGATAAGGCCAACGCCTCATTGGCTTCTCTCAGCGCCAAAATGAACGATCTGAAGAGCAATGTTTTCACCGACAGCGAGTCCCAGGTCGCCCTGCGTGAGCTTGAACGCGATGCCGCCTCGAGGAGGACGATCTATGAAAGCTTCCTGGCTCGCGCGCGCCAAATCACCGAGCGCGAGCAGATCGACACCACGAATGTACAGGTGATTTCCACCGCAGTGCCGCCAAAGGGGCGCTCGTGGCCGCCCCGCACCCCGCTAACGGCAGGCCTGGGAGCGTTCGCTGGCTTTGCTCTAGGCATGCTGCTCGCCCTTGCCATGGGAATAGTGCGCGACGTGCGCCAACCGCCGAACCGATCAGGCATCGACGTCAGCCGAGCCTGAATCCAGGCATGGCGAAGCGCATTGTCTTTCACATCGCCAGTCTCAGGGGCGGCGGCGCCGAGCGTGTCTTCGTCCTCATGGCGAATGAATTGGCATCGCGTGGCCACGATGTCACACTTTTTACCTGGAACGCGGAAGGACCTAACGCCGCGCTGCGCTCCCCTGCCGTGCACCTGGTCGATTTCGACCTTCCCATCCGAGGCGAGGGTTACGGCAAGTGGGCGACGCTGAAAGGCATCGTGCGAAGCGCACGTTTGTTCAACCGCCTTGGTCCGCATGCGGTCTATAGCGCCCCGGAATTTGCCAATCTGGTCGTGGCGCTGGCGCTTCTCCTGGCGCGAAGCCGAGCGCGGTTCTTTCCAAGCTTCCACGCAGCGGCCTCACTGCCTTCCAGCAGCCTTGGCGCGAGAATAGCGGTCTGGCTTTCCGCTCTGGTTGCAGCGCGTGCAACCAAAGCCATCGCCGTCTCAGTGGGTGTCGGCCGCGACATTGCGGCCCGCGGCTTTCCTCAATCCAAGGTTGTCGTCATCAACAACCCGCTGCCGCCGGCTGCGGCGCTCCAGCAAGATTCCTATGCATGGCAGGCAACGCTGGAGACCATGGGTGGTGGCCCGGTCATCGCCACCGCCGGGCGCCTGGTGCCGGTCAAGGATCATCGGACCTTGCTGCGGGCTTTCGCTATCCTGCGCGCCAGCCGCCGCGCTCGGCTTGTCATCTTCGGCGAAGGTCCGCTGGCTGCCGAGCTGCGCGCCTATGTCCAGGAATCCGGTATTGGCGCCGATGTGCTCTTTGCTGGCTACGTCAACGACCCCGCGGCCTGCTATGCCGCAGCCGATCTGTTCGTCCTTTCCTCGACGAGCGAGGGGTTTGGCAATGTGTTGGTCGAGGCCATGGCTGCTGGTGTCCCGGTAGTCTCCACAGATGCGCCACATGGCCCGCGCGAGATTCTCGGTGACGGGCGTTTTGGCGCCTTGGTGCCGGTCGGCGATGCCGCGGCCCTGGCAAAGGCTATGGCTGATATGCTGGATCACCCCACTTCTGCCGCCATCCTGAAAAACAGGGCAGCGGATTTCGAAGGTGAGAAGATCGGCGATCTGTACGAAGCGCTGCTCTAGCCAGGGAATTTCGCGCTGCGTTCGTTGAGGCAGCGCTATCGCCATTTGCGTCGATGGATCAGCATCAGTGCATCGCCGTTGACCGGCCGAGCAGGATGGGTGTCAGATACATTGGAATCTGATAGCAGCCGATGAAGGGGAGCAGCGGGTCGGTCACCGCGGCAGGAAGCGCGGGCGTAGGACCGCATGGCGATTCGTTTTTAACGGAGTGTTCGAATGAGACATGTGTGGCGTTGGTTCGGCCCGGTCGACAAGGTGACGATCGCGGATGCGCGTCAAGCCGGGGCGCAAGGCATCGTCTCGGCGCTTCACCACGTTCCTCACGGCGCCGTCTGGCTGCCCGCCGAAATCGAAAGACGTCAGCGCGAAGTCGCGTCTTTGCCGGATGGAAGCGCAAGCGATCTGAACTGGGAGATTGTCGAGAGCCTGCCGGTTTCCGAAGCGATCAAGACGCAGGTCGGCGAGTGGCGCAGCCATATTGCCAACTACATTACATCGCTGGAAAACCTGGCGCGGGCCGGCATTTCGGTCATCTGCTACAATTTCATGCCCGTGCTGGATTGGACGCGCACCGATCTTGCCTGGCGCCTGCCGCATGGCGGCACCACCATGCGCTTCGATCTGATCGCCTTCGCCGCATTCGACATCCATATCCTGAAACGCCAAGGGGCGCTCGGCGATTACACACCGGAGATCCTCTCCGAGGCGGAGCGGCGATACGCGCAGATGGATGACGGTGCGCGGAAGATCCTGGCGAGAAGCGTCAATTCCGGTCTGCCAGGTTCGACCGAAGACACGTCTCTCGACGGTCTCGCGGCTCAACTGTCAAGTTATGACCGCATCGACGCAACAACCCTGCGCCGGCATTTCGTCGATTTCCTGGCGGAGGTCGTGCCTACGGCCGAACGCCTCGGCCTGCGTCTCTGCTGCCATCCCGATGATCCGCCGTTTCCGCTGCTGGGCCTGCCGCGCGTCATGTCGACCGAGGCCGACTACAGGTACATTCTGGACGCAGTCGACAGCCCGGCCAACGGCGCGACACTGTGCACGGGATCGCTCGGCGCAAGACCGGATAATGATCTGCCCGGCATGATCGAGCGGATGGGACCAAAAATCCACTTCGCGCATCTGCGCAATGTGCGCAAGGAAGCGGCCGGCACCCCCTGCTCTTTCCACGAGGACGAGCATCTTGCCGGCGACACCGACATGGTGGCGGTGGTGGCGGCGCTGATCCACGAGGAAGCGCGGCGCAAGAAGGAAGGACGCCAGGACGCCGTCATCCCGATGCGCCCCGACCATGGCCAGGATATCCTCGATGACCTGACGCGTGGGGCCCAGCCCGGCTATCCGGCAATCGGTCGGCTCAAGGGATTGGCCGAACTTCGCGGCGTCGAACATGCCATTCGCTACTCGGTATCAGGCGAGCCGATCTCCACTTCTACCTCATAGTCTGGAGAAGGGCACAGAGAGCCCTCAACCGATATTCGCCAAACGGACAGCCATCAGTTTTCGACCATAGGCACCCGCACCCGCAACCCACCTCCGGCTCGATGTCACTTTCACCCATTTTGCGCGGACGGCTGTGCATAATCGCAGTTTGCGGTTTGCGACCGATTGCAATCCGCTAGCTTGCGCTAGTTATTACTCCACCACAGCCGCTGTTGAGAGGTACTCTAGGCAGCGGTTGGGAATTCATATCCTGGGAGGAAATCAAGATGAGAAAATTCGCCGCCGCTCTGGCCGCCGCCGCAGCCGTCACGCTGTATTCGTTCGCCGCGGGGGCGCAAACCTATCCCGAACGCACCATCACCGTCGTGGTGCCGTTTTCGGCCGGCGGCCCGACCGACACGGTCACGCGCCTCGTCGCGGAAGCCATGTCGAAGGATCTCGGCCAGCAGATCATCGTCGAGAATGTCGGCGGCGCCGGCGGCACGCTGGGCGCCGGACGCGTCGCGCAAGCCGATCCCGACGGCTATACGCTGCTCCTCCATCACATCGGCATGGCGACAAGCGCGACGCTATACAGAAAGCTCGCATACGACACGCTGAACAGCTTCGAATATGTCGGCCTCGTTACCGAGGTGCCGATGACCATCGTCGGCCGTAAGGACCTCGAGCCGACCGATCTGAAGGGGCTGGTCGACTACGCCAAGGCCAACAAGGATACCGTCACCGTCGCCAACGCCGGCATAGGCGCGGCCTCGCATCTGTGCGGCATGCTGTTCATGAGCGCCATCGGCACCCCTCTGGTCACCGTGCCTTACAAAGGCACCGGCCCGGCCATGACCGATCTTCTCGGCGGTCAGGTCGACATCATGTGCGATCAGACGACCAATACCACCAAGCAGATCCAGGGCGGCACGATCAAGGCCTATGCCGTCACCTCGCCCGAACGCCTCGATGTTCTGCCGGATGTCCCGACGACGACGGAAGCCGGTCTCCCTGAGGTGCAGGTCGGCATCTGGCACGGCCTCTACGCGCCCAAGGGCACGCCGGCCGAGGTCACCGAACGCCTGTCGAAGTCGCTTCAGGTCGCGCTGAAGGACCCGAATGTCGCCGCCCGCTTCGCCGAACTCGGCACCAAGCCGTCGTCCGACGCCGACGCGACACCGGCCGCGCTGAAGGCCAAGCTGGAAGGCGAGATCACGCGCTGGAAGCCGATCATCGAAGCCGCCGGCCAGTACGCTGACTGAGGTTTTCACAAACGGGGCGCCCACCAGCGCCTCGTTTTTTTCACACCGGCATCGGCGCGCCCGCGGCGCGGGCCTGGGAGGACGTCATGAAACCTTTCACGATCGACACGACCAACGGCATATGCGCCGCGCTGTTCATCTTCCTCGGCGGATTTTTCGCGCTGCAGTCGCTCGGCCTCGAAATCGGCACCGCCTTCCGCATGGGACCGGGCTATTTCCCGCTGGTCCTGGCGATCGTGCTGATCCTGCTTGGCGCCGTCATCCTCGTCGAAGCGGTGCGCTTCGAGAGCGAGCCGATCGGCCATGTAGCCTGGCGCGGCATGCTGTTCATCCTCCCTGCCCCGATCTTCTTCGGCCTGACCGTGCGCGGCCTCGGCTTCCTCCCCTCGATCTTCCTGACGGCGCTGATCGCATCCTTTGCCAGCGGCCGCATGCGGCCGCTGACCGCGCTCGTGCTCTCTGCCGGCCTGACGCTGTTTGCGTTCCTCGTCTTCAGTTACGCGCTCGGCCTGCCGTTCCGGCGCTTCGGCCCGTGGCTCCCTTCATGGCTGGCATTGTGAGGCGATGAACATGGAACTCCTCGACAACCTCGCGCTCGGCTTTTCGACGGCAACGACGCTGGTAAATCTCGGTTTCTGCCTGATCGGCGTCCTTCTCGGCACGCTGATCGGCGTCCTGCCCGGCATCGGCGCCACCGCGACCATCGCCATGCTGTTGCCGATCACCTTCCAGATCGGCGACCCGGTCTCCTCCCTTATCATGCTCGCCGGCATCTATTACGGCGCGCAATATGGCGGCTCGACCACCGCCATTCTCATCAACATGCCTGGAGAATCCTCGTCAGCCGTCACCGCAATCGACGGCTACCAGATGGCCAAGAACGGCCGCGCCGGGGCGGCACTCGCGATCGCGGCGATAGGCTCGTTCTTCGCCGGCACGGTGTCGACCTTCCTCGTCGCCATCTTTGCCCCGCCGCTGACGGCGATCGCGCTGCAATTCGGCGCTGCCGAGTATTTTTCGCTGATGATCGTCGGCCTTGTCTCGTCCGTCGCGCTCGCCCACGGCTCGATTGTCAAGGCGCTGGCGATGGTCGTGCTCGGCCTGCTGCTCGGCATTGTCGGCACCGACATCTACACCGGCACGCCGCGCTTCACGCTCGGCATCAGCGAATATGCCGACGGGCTGAATTTCGTCGCGGTGGCGGTCGGCGTCTTCGGCGTCGCCGAGATACTGCGCAACCTCGAAAACGAGCACGAGCGCTCCGTGATGATCCGAAGGGTCTCCGGCCTGATGCCGACCCGCGAGGACTTTCGGCGCATGGCGGCGCCCATCGTGCGCGGAACCATCATCGGTTCGGCGCTCGGCATCCTGCCTGGAGGCGGCGCGATCCTTGCAGCCTTTGCCTCCTACACGGTCGAAAAACGCATATCGAAAAACCCCGGGGAATTCGGCAAGGGCGCCGTCGAAGGCGTCGCCGGACCGGAATCGGCCAACAATGCCGGTGCGCAGACCTCCTTCATCCCGATGCTGACGCTCGGCATTCCGGCCAACCCGGTAATGGCGCTGATGATCGGCGCGATGATCATCCAGGGCATCGTGCCCGGCCCCAATGTCGCGATCGAACAGCCGGCGCTGTTTTGGGGCATTATCGCCTCGATGTGGATCGGCAATCTGATGCTGATCATCTTGAACCTGCCGCTGATCGGGCTTTGGGTAAAACTCCTGACGATCCCCTATTACGTGCTCTTCCCGATCATCATGGCGTTCTGCTCGATCGGCGTTTACAGCGTCAACACCAACATTTACGACCTCTACGCCGTCGCCTTCTTCGGCTTGCTCGGTTATCTCCTTACCAAGCTGCGCTGCGAACCCGCGCCGCTGCTGCTCGGCTTCGTGCTCGGGCCGCTGCTCGAGGAAAACCTGCGCCGCGCCATGATTCTCGCGCGCGGCGACCCGACCACCTTCGTGACGAGGCCGATCAGCGCCGGCCTGCT
This sequence comes from Mesorhizobium sp. WSM4840, assembly GCF_055811755.1. Classification (NCBI taxonomy): domain Bacteria; kingdom Pseudomonadati; phylum Pseudomonadota; class Alphaproteobacteria; order Hyphomicrobiales; family Phyllobacteriaceae; genus Mesorhizobium; species Mesorhizobium sp. WSM4840. The sequence continues at coordinate 69,203 of NZ_JBVVQD010000006.1, read as the reverse complement.
TTTCATCGCGTTCGCCGTCCTCGTCATCGTCTTCCTGCCGGCAGTCAAGAAGAAGCGCGAAGAGGTGTTCGTGGAGGAGAATTAATGTATGTCGCGCAAAAGTGCGCAGCGGTTTTGCGATAACGACATGCATAAAAACAAGAACTTAAAGCGCGTCGCATTGAATCCATTCAGCCGCGACGCGCTTTAGCGAGAGTCACGCGGCCGCCTGTCCACGGCCGCGGCCGATGCGGGCTCCGGTTTCCGAATCGAACAGAAAGACGGCAGTATCCTGGAAGGTGATGCCGATCGGCTCATCCATATCGTAATGCGCCGATTTATCGGCCTTCACGGTCACGGTGGCGCCACCGAACTGGCAGGTGATCAAGGTATGATCGCCGATCAGTTCCACAGCGTAGACCCGCGCCGCGATCTTGCCCCCAGATGGGTCAGTGACCCGGCAATCCTCGGGCCGGATGCCGGCAGTGACCTTGTTCCGGCTTTCGGCAACGCTGGTCGCAAATCGTCCTTCCGCGCAGGCGAAGGTCCCCTCGACCAGCTCGCCCTGGAGAAAATTCATCGGCGGCGAGCCGATGAAGCCGGCGACGAACAGGTTCGCCGGATCGTCATAGATCTGTCGGGGCGTCGCGATCTGCTGCACGACGCCGCGGTTCATGATGGCAACACGGTGAGCCAGGGTCATGGCCTCGATCTGGTCGTGGGTGACGTAGATCGTCGTAACGCCCAGATCGGCCTGCAGGCGTTTCAGCTCCGAGCGCATGTGGCCGCGCAGCTTGGCATCGAGATTGGAGAGCGGCTCGTCCATCAGGAAGACGCTCGGCCGCCGCACCATGGCGCGGGCGAGTGCGATGCGCTGCCGCTGACCGCCGGAAAGCTGCCGCGGATAGCGGTCGAGGAACTCCTCAAGATGGACCTTGACGGCGGCGCTGCGGACGGAGGCGTCGCGTTCGGTTCGCGGCACGCCCCGCAGCTTCAGCGGATATGCGATGTTCTCCGCGACGGTCATGTGCGGATAGAGCGCGTAGGACTGGAACACCATCGCCACATCGCGATATTTGGGCAGCACGTGGGTGACGTCGCGGTCGCCAATGAGGACGCGGCCGGAACTCACCGATTCAAGCCCGGCCACCATGCGCAGCGCCGTCGTCTTGCCGCAGCCCGAAGGGCCGAGCAGCACCAGGAACTCGCCGTCCTCGATCTCCAGGTCGAGCCCCTTGACCACCTCGACCGCGCCGAAGGACTTGTAGATATCGGACAGGGTGACCCGCATATTGACTAGCCCTTCACTGCGCCGACCAGCAGCCCGCGCGCGATGTGCTTCTGCAGGATGCTGGAGATGACGATCACCGGGGCGATCATCACGGTGATCAACACCGACATGTTCCACCATTGCGGCCCGCGCGTCGTGTTCTGTGCTGATACCAGTACCGGCATCGTCTGCGCATCGACATTGGAAAGGAAGAGGGCCAGCAGATACTCGTTCCAGGCAAGGATCAGCACCAGCAGGAAGGTCGCGACCAAGCCGGACCGCACCAGCGGCAGCGCGATGGTGAAGAACACGCGGAACTTGGAGGCTCCGTCTATCTGTGCGCTCTCCTCAAGGTCGAGCGGGATGCCGGCGAAGAAATCGCGCGTCAGCCACACGACGATCGGCAAGTTGATGGCGGTGTAGGTGGCGATCAGCGCCACCTGTGTGTCAAGCAGGCGCATCTGCTGGAACATCACGTAGATCGGCAACACGGCGACGATCGGCGGCATGATGCGGTTCGAGATGATCCAGAACTCGATGTCGTTATTGCCGACCGCAAGCTTCGTGCGTCCAACGAGCGTGAACAGCGCAATGATGAAGAGAGCGGCCGCCACGACAATGGCAATCTCCCACCGCACGCCGAAAGTGGCCACCGCCACGATGATTGCGGTGAGCAGGGCCAGGAAGATTCCAACGGCGGCGAGCTTCACCTGAAAGCGGATACGCACGAGAGCGTAGGCCGCCAGCGAGCCGATCAGGACGGCGAGCAGCGTGCTGGCCACCGCGACGACGACCGAATTCATATAAGGGCGCAGCGTGTAGTTCTGCACGAGCATGAAATCCCATGCCTGCAGCGAAGGGGCAAAGTCGACGAACGGGAGATAGAACGGCCCATTGTCGACCTCGCCAGGCCCCTTGAAGGAGGTGATCAACACCCAGTAGAGAGGAATCACCACGACCAGCGCCCACAGGAACAGCAGCGCATAGGTCACGACCCTGGCGACCGGCGCCTGGCTGTCGATCGAAGCCGGCTCGAACAGCCGGCGCGCCAGTGAGCGCGGGTCGGCGCTCATGCTTCGAACCGGCGCGCCGGCCGGACCACGAAGTTGAAGAACGAGACGCATACGATGGTCGAGATGAAGAGGAGCATGTAGCCGACAGCGGCCGAGCCGCCGAGATCCTGAGTGCGCCAGGAAATGAAGGAATGGAGCGTCATTGATTCCGTTGCCAGGCCAGGGCCGCCGCCGGTGAGCACGTTCGGCAGGTCGATGATCTTGAAAGCCTCGATAAGCCGGATCAGCACGACGGTAGCGGCAATCGGCGCGATCGCTGGCCAAGTTATGTCGCGAAAAATCTGGAAGCCGTTGGCTCCGTCGAGCCGCGCCGCCTCGACCTGATCGCGCGGCTGGTTCTCAATGGCCGCCAGCAGCACGATGAACATGAACGGCGTCCACTGCCAGGTGTCGCCGACCAACACCATGAGTCGCGCCGACCAGGCCTCTGTGGCCCACGACCACTCGCTGATGCCGAAAGCGCGCACGAGCGGGGCGAAGGGTCCCTTCTGCATGTCGGCGAGCATGCGAAACGTGTAGGCGATGCCGACCGGGGTTACCATCAGCGGGATGAAGAAGAGGACGCGAAAGAAATTCCGGCCGCGGATAGGTTGGCCGCAGAGGAGTGCGAGGCCCAGCCCCAGTGCGAACTGCACGGAAACGCCGACGAACACGTAGAGAAGCGTGTTGACGACAGTCCCTGGCACGCCGCCCGGCGCCATGGTGGCCAGCGCAAGGATCGCCAGGCCCATTGCCATTGCCGTCGCGAGAAGGCGACCAACCACACCGGCGATGGTCGGCCTGCCACGCCAGAGATAGCGGGCGAGAAGAAACAGCAGCCCTGCCGCGATCCACGCCAGCACTGCGGATTGGACAAAGCCGAACGTGCCCAACTTGCCGAGCAGGTGATACTGCTGCGAACCGACCAGCAGCTTGCGGAAGTTCACAAGTCCGATGAATTTCAGCGTGAATCCGCCCGGCGCGAGCGCAAAGCGCGAAAGCGCGAGATAGGCCGAGATGATGAGCGGAAAAATCGCGAAGCAGAGAAGCACGACGACGGCTGGCAGCACCATGATCCTGCCCGAGTGACCGTCCAGCCATTCGGCCCAGCTGCGGCGGTCGGCAGCTTCTGGCATAGTGTCGGTTGCGGTCATCATAACCCGGGAAAGTGGGGCAGGCATGAGACCCGGCGCGGATCGATGCCACGCCGGGTCGATTGCTTGGCTGCCTATTTGGCGCCGATGGTCGCCTTGTAAAGTTCGAGCTGCTTGTCTTTGCCAATCTCTTCGTTCAGCTCATTCCAGCCTTCCTCGACCGCCGCGACGGTCGCTTCCTTGTCGATTTCGCCGGCGAGGAAGCGCGAGACCGCCTCGTCGAGCACGACCTGCTGGTATTTCTGATTTTGTGGGATGCGCAGGTCAAGGATCATGTTCGGGCTGCTCATGCTGTCGTTGATCGCGCCCAGGTACACTTTAGCCTCATCCTCGCTCATATTGGCCTTCTTCCAAAGGTCGCTATAGCTGAGCTGTGAGATACGATACGGGTTGAAGCCGGTGCCGCCGACGGTCACATCGGCGTTCGACTGTGCCGGCTGCGTCATGAACGAGAAATAGGCGTAGGCGGCGTCCTTTACCTTAGGATCGGCCGCCGCGTTGATGCCGCCGCCCCAGCCGCCAAAGGCAGCGAATGGTGCGTGGTTCACGCCGTCGATCGCGTGCGGGCAGTTATCGGCCGTGCAGGCCTCGAGCTTGCCGGTGTCCCAGTTCAGGACCTCCTTGGATCCAGGCATGATCGCCGCGCCCCATTTGCCCATCACCTTGGACTGGGCCGGATCGATCGAGATCGTGCCTACATCACCCCAGTCGAGGTTCAGCGCGCAGCGGCCGGAAGCGAAGAGCGGCCTTGTATCGCTGACGTCGAGGTTCAGCTCGTCCGGCGGGCCGTATTTGGTCGATTCAGACAGGAAGTCGAGCGCCTTGCGGAAGGCGTCGTTGTTGACGAGCGGCGTCATGTCCTTGGTGTTGAAGAAGGTGCCCTGGCTGGTTCCCTTGGACTGGGTCATCGAGCCGACCACATCGGTGACGAACCAGTAGCTCTGCGCGTTGCGCTTCTTGGCGATGCACGAGCCGAAATCCGGCGTGCCATCGCCGCTCATGTCCTTGCCGTGCGTGGCCTTGGCGACTTCGAGATACTCGTCCCAGGTTTTCGGCACCGCCAGGCCGGCCGCTTCCAGCACGTCCTTGCGGTAGTACATCATGTGGAAGTCGCCATCGAGCGTGATCATGTAGGTTTTGCCGCTGTACTTCTCGGAGAAGTCCCGGAAGAACGCGCCCACATCCTCCTGCTGGATGTCCTTGTCCGCCTCGACCCGCGGCGTCAGGTCCTCGAGGTAGCCGCCGGCAATGTAGTCGACCATCCATTGCGGGGCGAACACGCCGGCGTCGACCGAGTTGGTGCCGCTCGCCCAGTCGGTGAGAATCTTTTGATAGAGATCCGAGAAGGGCACCGCGATGACATTGATCTTGGCGCCGGTGAGCGCTTCGAACTCGGGCGCGCGCCTCTGCAGCGGTTCCTGAATCGCACCGGTCTGCGTAATGACGTTCACGGTAACTCCCGCAAACGGCTTGTCCTGGGCAAAGGCAGGCGCGCCAACCAGCGCGGCAAAAGCCGAAAAGCCGGCCAGAAAGACCCCAATTCTCATCAGACTTCCTCCCGTGTTGACCGGGACTTGTTCCTGCGAAAACCAAGCCGCCGGTATCTCCCGTCGGCTGCCGTCGCCAGAGCACGGCACCAACGCTCCTCAAGCACAATATCGGCATCGCGCAGCGAGTCCAGTGCCTTGCCGCTAGGGAAGCTGAGGTGCCCAGCGGGGCTTCCGCGCTACGCCCAAAAGCATGCCTCGGGCGTGACCCTGGGCTGCGCAGCGGCTTTGAGCGCGCCGACGGGAGACCGCTAGTTGCTCTGCGCAGGGGATTTGGTTTTTTGACTGACCGTCGCGCTGCCGGCCGGCCTGCAGCCACCATCTCTGACGCTGGAGATTAGCCACACGCTACTACACTTTCGTCATCCTAGGGCGAAGCGAAGGGAAGTTTCGGGCTAATCTCCAAGTTTCCGTTCCACTGAACGAAATGATTGACGTTCGCTGCCGATCGCCGATCTGTCAAAATCACTGTGTCGAGAACTAGATCTTGCGTGAGGTGCACACCACCGTCGGCATGGGCGTCACTGCAGGTTGGTGTGGCGCTGCAACATCAGCTTGTGCGCTTCGGGTATCTGCTGCGCCAGGCCGAGCACAATGCTGTCGAGCAGGATGAGGCAGGACTGCTCGAACAGGCTGCCGCCAAACTGTTTCGATTCCCCGACAGGGACATGCAGCGTGACATCGGCAATGCCGGCCAGGGTCCCGGCCGGCTTATGCGTCAGCGTAACGACCTTGGCGCCCTCCGCCTTGGCGATGCGGGCAAAGCCTGTGCTGACCGGCGTCTCTCCAGAGCCGGAGACGATCAGCAGCGCATCGCCCTTGCGGATCGATGGCGCCGATACCTCACCGACGAAATGCACCGTTCGGCCAAGATGCATGAAGCGCATCGCACCCATCTGCGCGACAAGGCCGGAGCGTCCCTGACCGGAAAAGAACCATCGCTGGTGGGGGTCATCGAACGCCTGCACCAGCCTTGCAAAGGCGTCGGCGTCGATCCGGCCAAGAACGTCGGTTATCTCCTGTCCCACAGCCAGCCACGGCCTGGATTGGGCAATCTGTCGCGAATCCATCGGGCTACCTCTTTCGGACTTGCGGATTCTGTGATGGCGCTGCCCACCACCAGGATTTCAGGCTCGACTGCGATCACCGCTTCCAGCGTGTCGGGGCCGATCCCGCCGGCGAGCGAAACCAGAAAGCCGCGATCATGCATCTTTCTCACGGCGTCGATATGTGACGTGGAGGTGTTGCCCGCCAGCCGCGCATCGGTTGGCGAGTGGACCGCGATGTAGCCGAAGCTTTCGGGGAAGACAGCATTCAAGGGAAGCAATTCTGCCCTGCCCGCCTCGGTGATGGTATCGACGATGACCGTCGCGCCGAAGGCGGCGGCACGTCTTCCCACCGTCTCATGCGTGGCGGACGAAGCACACGACAGCACCGTCATGAATGCGGCACCGGCGCCGAATACCATATCAGCCTCAAGCTGGCCGCCGTCGACGGTTTTGGTATCGGCCAGCACCATGACTTCAGGGCAGAGCTCGCGCGCCGTGGCGATGGCGGAAAGGCCAAGGCGTTTCAGCAACGGCGTGCCGATCTCGACAATGTCGGCGAACGCCTTCATCTGCGGGAGCAGGGCCAGGTGTTCAGGCTTGTCGAAGGCGACTTGGAGGAGCAAGGCGGTTCTCTCGGATTGCTTAAGACAGCGGATGCGGCATGACGATAACGGCCAACCTACTGTCGTGTGCTTCGTAGTCGAAAATCTGCCATAATCCAGCAATCTCCAGGCTGGTCCGCATAGGGAGAGCAAATCGTACCCCACGTAGGCGCCTATATTAGCCCAATCTAATAGTGCTCCAAGGCGCCCATTCCCGAAAGAGCCAGCAAAGTCTCTCAATTTCCCTCCAATTCCAACATCAAACTACCCCTGGGTGACGAAACCGCCGCTATACTTTGCTGCAGCCCGGGATCGGAAAACACCCGCACCGACTTCCACTCGAACCGTGGCAGCACCCGGCTCGATAAGAGAGGGCTAAAAAATCATCTTGAAATTTAGAGAGAAATTATCAACTTGAAATCCTTTCTCTGGAGAACTCCCGATAGTAACTCCAGAATTAACCGAGTAATTTTCCATTTTCCGTCACCTGTTTTTCTGGAGTGACCTATGAGTACAGGACGCACAAATTAGGGTCGCTAGGATCCACTTTTATATTGATATTGTCTCCGACATATTTGTCTGTGTTATCCTTATCAAAGAAGTTTTCTGCTACGCTTACGTACTCAAGCCCTTTGAATTCGTAGCTTACCTTATACCTGTAAGTAGTTGGGTCAGCAGAAAGAAATAACCTTTCAACCACTGTAACCTCGACGATGGGCCAATGTTCAGCTCGTCGCGCAAGTTTATTTTGTTGCCAAGTGCCCAATAGAAGCCAAAATAAAGCAAACAACACAAAGCCGATGAAAATGTAACTGAACCAGTTTGGCCAATCTGAAACCACCAACTATTAAAATCCATCTATAATTGACAACTTTGGTAATGCATAAAACGAATAATAAATTCGCAATGATTCTCTATTACAATCATAGCAACTAATTGAAATAATACGAACTATATTACTGATCATCAATAACGTATCCGCCACCTATGCTACTTCGTACCCCATGCCTGCAGTAACCGATCCGTTTCCTTGGAATTACGGTGACAGTGTACCATTTTCTTCTTCCGCCCGCCGCGTTTCCATATTTCATGTTTTTCCGGTTTGCTCTGCACCTGGCCCGGAAGTGCTTCGCTGTCTCCCGGACCGCCTAGGTGCCGACATCGGCGACACTTACTGCAAGTCGAGCCATGCGCTCGATCTACACACAGCCGCAGCCGGGCAAACATGGGAAAAAGTGCACTGTCACCGTAATTCCGGATCGCCGACATAGAACGTGCAGTCGCTCCAGATCGCGTGCATGATCTCACCGCCAGCTTGCGCCACCACGCCTGGATGTATGGCGCACGGGCCCGCAGGGATGGCAAAGCACGCATCGGTGCCAGAATATTGGCAGGAATTAGCCGGAACGCAGAATCAAGCAAGCCGATAAGCAACCAACTAAAGGCCGAGTTCGATGAGGCTGGAGGCCATCAGCGGGCGGTCCACGAACCGCTGGCGCGAGCGGCATCGAAGCACACTTTGCTAGGGCGTTTGCCTTTGAGTGCGGCTTTCAGAGCGACAACGCCACGTTTGTACTCTTTAGTTTTGTCATACTTCATGTTCTCAACAATGAAGTCACCAAAACGCTTGTCGTTATAAATTGATTGAGAGCAAAACAAATAAGCCGCCATCTGATATCCGTGATCGAAGGCAACCGAGTTGGCGTGGGCGGCGGTTGAAACGAATGCGTTTACGCAAATCACTATTGCTGCGACCGGCATTATCCCAAGGTAAGATAACTTCATTGTTGTTAGCCCTCTCCTAAGACGCGGGGAACTTGCCGAAAATTTTGCTTTGGTGCAAGCCGTTGCGAGATGCGATTTAGATTGACCCTGCCAATCCTTTTGGAAATGCTGCCGCTTCCGGCTGCCGCGTTTCCCTATTTCATGGCTTTTTCCGGTTTGCTCGGCACCTGGCCCGGAAGTGCTTCGCAGTCCACGGGCCGCCCAGGTGCCGACATCGGCAACGCTTACTGCAGGTCGAGCCCTGTGCTCAATCTACACACAGCCACAGCCGGGCAAACATGGGGAAAAGTGCACTGTCACCGTAATCCCAGGGTAGGGAGAACGTACCAACGCTGATCGAATAGCTCTTATCCATCTACTTTTCTCCAGCCCTCATGACCTTGCCCGAAACAAACGATATACCTGTCTGGTGGAAATGCGTCCAATCTACGTTCTACACAACCAGAAAAATTGCCTCCCTCATATTTAGTATTTATTTTTACATCATGACGCAACGTAAATTCAATATTTTTTCTAGTAAAAATAGGAATCTCCACATTTTTTCGAAATTCGCAAACTTTATACTTTGAAAGGAATGCCTTTAGATGGGAAATGCTAAATATGAATTTACCGCCATTACCCTGTATCGCACTCACTACTTCTTCGTCAGTGCAAGCCGAATCCTGACTGGAGACAGACTGCCCGCTACGTCCGCTGCCACAGGCTTGGATCGAGAGACATACGCCAAAAAGAAGAAGCCAGGCATAGAAACCTACTCTCTTTGGCCGCATATGCGTGGAATCCAGTTTCCAGGAAAAATTAGACGCACAGCGCCCCACTCCGGTGGAGGCACAACATTACGCTGCAAAACCGACAAAAAAGGAAAATGCGGTGACAGTGCACCATTTTTTCTTTCCGCCTGCCGGGTTCCCCATTTCATGGCTTTTCCGGTTTGCTCGGCGCCTGGCCGGAAGTGCTTCGCTGTCCACCGGCCGCCCAGGTGCCGACATCGGCGATGCTTACTGCAGGTCGAGCTATGCGCTCGATCTACACGCAGCCACAGCCGGGCAAACATGGGAAAAAGTGCACTGTCACCGTTGGCCAAAAAAGGCCATCCCCAAATACCACCGACGACACTTCTTGCTTCTAAGCTAACAGACATTGCCTATTCCTAGTTTAGCAGATATTTGAGGACAAACGATTGTCGCGGTTACAAAAGTAGACATTACAGCTGCAAGCAGCAATACTCTCATATGTAACCCTTTAGGGTTCTGGTCCTGTCGGTAGTGCGCCCCACTAATGTTTGGGTTACGCATGATACCGACGAGCTCCACACCAGACACCAGTGAAAAAATTCCAGAAATCAGAATCGATATTTGAAATCTGTCGTTGTTTCCATTATCACACGCGCATATTTCATCCAAGAAACCAACATACCCAAGTACTGAAATAACCAGCGACATGAAGCAAACAGAAAAACCAGTGGCTATGCACAATTTTACATTTTTCATCCAGTCATTCTTTCGATTCAAATTATTCTTTCACCGACCTAAGTTATCAAAATTGACATACTGACCGTGCCGGCGCCCCATGCCCAAGCACGCCTCTCATGGAACGCCGGCGCGCCGCTCCGCCTCGGCCATGGCGACATCAGTCTTGTACCCGTGGTCGCCGAAGATGTTGGTGCTTTTGGTAATACCGGCTTGGCGGGCAGCCTCTGCCGCGTTCCTGTCGTCGCGTGCGTCCAGGGAATGTGCTGCCAGCGCTTGGGCCTGAGCAGCGTTAGACCCACCTGTGTTCCTTGATCCAGTCATAGTCGGCCCCCTTTGATCTTAATTATTTTTATCTGCATTTACGGTCTAGTTGACTTATAAAAAGCCCAAACTTTCCCCTAATCGAGGTTTTGTTGAGCGCGATCCTCACCGGGAACACCAGCGGCCCGGCAGCATCGCCCGCGGCTTCTTCCTTGGCCGCTGATGCCTCCGGCGCACCGGCCGGGATGGCATCGTTGGACACAGTCAGAACCTTGCCGGCAAGGTGCCATATTTGGTGAAGGGGAAAGCTTCGAGCTTGACCCGCACATCCTGCCCTTCGTTGACAAAACCCTTGTCGCGGTTGAGCAGCATCGCCTCGATTTCGAGCGCCGTGCCATCCGGCACGATCACCATCAGCTTTTGGCCAGTCTGCACCACTTCGCCCAGCGTGTTGAGCTCCAATTGCTGCACGCCGCCGGCTACCGGCGATTTGAGCAGGCTAGCGCGCTCGAACAGTTCGGCCATGGCCAGGTCCTGCCGCAGCCGCTGCAGGTCGATAAGTGACCCGGCGTATTCGGCGGCGCCACGAATTCCGCGTCTGTGGACGGCGTGCCGTCGGCACGGCATCGACCAGCGGTCCACAGTGGCCGCTCCGGCCCCATGCGCAAAATAGGGCGCCAAGCGACTGAGCAGCCGGCGGCTAGAGCAGGGCCAGGTGTTCCGGCTTGTCGAAGGCGACTTGGAGGAGCAAGGCGGCTCTCCAGGATTGCTTAAGACAGCGGGTGCGGCATGCCGCCCAACCCACTGTCGTGTGCTTCGTGGTCGAAATCTGCCATAATCCAGCAACCTCCAGGCTGGTCTGCATAGGGAGAGCAAATCGTACCCTGCAAAGCAAGTGTGGTTATTGTTGAAATCAGGAGGTGCGGGCCAGATCAGCGCCGATGCCACATGCAATGCAATATGAGGCAGTCCTTTGACGAGATTGTTTGAGCCCATTGGATGCAAGGTCGACCTGTCGACCGGTGCGATGGCAAATGCAACCGGCAGCTACCAGAAGCGCTTCCGCGATCTGGACGGGCTCTACGCCGACGCCGCGACGTTCGAAGCCATGCGCGCGACATGGGGCGAGCGCATCGCCTACGAGGTCTCCGAGTTCCGGCCGACCGAGCAGTCGGGCGACCTGATTTTCGGCGTGACGCGCATGGCGCCCGGCAAAGTCGGCGACGAGTATTTCATGACGCGCGGTCATATCCACAACCAGGCCGACCGGCCCGAAATCTATTACGGACAGAAAGGGCACGGTCTCATGCTGATGGAGTCGCTGGAGGGCGAGGTTCGCATCGTGCCGGTCGATGCCCAGACCGTCTGTTATGTTCCGCCGTTCTGGATCCACCGCTCGATCAATGTCGGGGACGACGATCTGGTGATGCTGTTCTGCTACCCGGCCGATTCAGGGCAGGACTACGAGATCATCGCGAGATCGGGAGGCATGCGCTCGCGCGTCGTCGCCAGCGATGGAGGCTGGAGGCAAGTCGACAACCCGGATTGGCGACCGCGTGACGCAAAGCTGATCTCCGCCCTCTATGGGCAACAATCCGGCACGGCGCCGGCATGAAGGCTCGCTTCGAGATCGCTGCTTCACTTCGCAGTGCTGCGCTGCGCGCGAAGGAAATCCGGGAGAGTGGCGAATGAGCCGCTACCGGCCGGCTACCCAGCCGACATTCTATTTTATCGGCGTCACGACGAGGAGCAGCTCGATCATGCGGGTTTTCCCGGCATGGACACGCCACCTCGGGCTGAAGGATGCGGTTCTCAAGGGCATCGACTTTCCACTCCATGCCGATCCGCAGGCCTACCATGAGGTCGTCTCCTTCATAAAATCCGACCCGCTGTCGCTTGGCGCGCTCGTCACCACGCACAAGATCGATCTTTTCAACGCAGCGCGCGACCTGTTCGACGTGATCGACCCGCACGCCCGCCTGATGCACGAGACCAGCTGCCTGTCGAAGCGGGGCGGCAAGCTGATCTGTCATGCCAAGGATCCGATCTCTTCCGGCCTTGCGATAGACGGCTTCATTCCGGCGGGATATTTTGCGGACACCGGCGCCGAAGTCCTGTCCATGGGCGCCGGCGGATCGACGATAGCAATCACCTGGCACCTGATGCGCAAGGAGCGTGGCGCCGATTTGCCTTCGCGCATCATTGTCACCGACCGTTCGCAGCCGCGTCTCGATGAAATCGAGCGCATCCACAGAGACATGATGTCGACGGTCAAGATCGAGTATGTCCTGGCAGACAGACCCGAGATCAATGATGAGGCGTTGGCGGCGCTGAAACCAGGCTCACTGGTGATCAACGCGACCGGGCTTGGCAAGGACGCCTCAGGCTCGCCGATCACCGATGATGCCATATTCCCTAAGCGCGGCATTGCCTGGGATCTCAATTATCGCGGCGACCTGATCTTCCTCGACCAGGCCAGGCGGCAGCAGGCCCGACAGCAGTTGCAGATCGAGGACGGTTGGACGTATTTCCTGCATGGCTGGACGCAGGTGATCGCAGAGGTCTTCAACATCGCGATCCCGGTGTCGGGGCCGGATTTCGACGACATGTCGCGCATCGCCATCGAAGCGGCGAAAGGCTGATGCCGTGGGACGCATTCTCGTCATGCCGCGCTCGCTCTGACCAATAGACAGAGGGTCTCATGCTTGCCCATCTCAGGACTCTCCCGAAATGAGCGGCGAGCTTTTCCTCGCCATCGATGTCGGCACCGGCAGCGTCCGCGCCGCACTGATCGATGTCACCGGCGAGATCCTTGAACTTGCGTCGCGAGAGCACGACCAGATCGTGCCGGAATTCGGCTGGGCAGAACAGCGGCCGGTCGACTGGTGGGAGGGTGCGCGAACGAGCGTCAAGACGGTGCTGGACCGCGTCGATGGCGCCCGCGAACACATCTCCGCCATCTGCGTCTGCGGGCAGATGCACGGGCTGGTCCTGCTCGACGCGAACGGAGCGCTGACTCGCGACACAGCACCGCTCTGGAACGACAAGCGCACCATCGATCTCGTCCGTCGCTTCGAGGAAGCGAACGAGCCGGACAGCTACCTGCCCGAAAGCGGCAACACGCCGACCCCCGCATGGCCGGGCTTCAAACTGCAATGGGTCCGAGACAACGATCCCGCCGCATACGCCCGCAGCGCAGTCGCCATCATGCCGAAGGATTACATCAACTATCGGCTGACCGGCGAGATTGCCATGGATAGAGGCGACGCGTCCTGTAGCTTCCTCATGAACCCAGAGAGGCTCGACTGGTCGCCGGTGATGATCGAGCGCATGGGTCTGGACGTAGGCAAGCTGCCGCCGATCCGCAACCCGCTGGATGTTGTCGGCCACGTCACCGAACAGGCGGCGCGCGACACCGGCCTGCGGTCTGGAACCCCCGTGCTGGTCGGCGGCGCCGACTATCCGGTGGCACTGCTCGGCTCAGGCGCTTGTCGGCCGGGAATGGGTTCCGACAGCACCGGCACGGGCGCTATCATCACGGCGATCGCGGAGAAGCCACTGCTTGACCCGGAAATCTCGAACGTTGCGACGATCGAAGGCAACTGGGCGCAATTCGTGCTGCTGGAGACCGGCGGCGACGGCATGCGCTGGGCACGCCGTGCCTTCCACGGCAACACGCTGTCCTATGACGAGATCGTCGCCCGCGCCGCCGAGGCACCTGCCGGCTGCGACGCACTGCTGTTCATGCCCTTTCTCACCGGCGAGCGCCTGGGGCGCCATCGCAACGCCCGCGCACAGTTCTTCGGATTGGGCGCCGGGCATGGCATGGAGCATCTGCACCGCTCGATCCTGGAAGGCATCGCCTTTGCCATGACGCGCCACATCCGCATCATGGAACATGCGTCAAACAAGCCGCTGGAGCGCGTCATCGCCGCGGGTGGCGGGGCGCGCACCGAACTCTGGCTAAAGATCAAGGCGAGTGCCTTCAACATTCCGATCCTGGTCCCGCGGGAGCCCGAATGCGGCATTGTCGGCTGTGCCGCGATGGCCGCGACGGCGACAGGCCGCTTCTCGCGCGTCGAACAGGCGGCCAAGCGCTTCGTGAGCTACGGCGCCGAAATCCTGCCGGACCCCAGATGGGCCGAGACCTACAGGCGCACCCAACCCGTTTTCGACAAGCTCTACTATCACAGCCAGGCGCTCTACGACGACATCGACGCCCTGGCGGCCGCCACGCGGCCGACGCAGCCGTGACGCATCTCAGGCCTGCCGAGCCCTGCCTGCAGCGAGACCTGGCAATCACGATGCATCCCGTCTGGAATGCATCGGACGATTGACTCAGTTGTGGCGGATTTCCGTCCCCAGCACGTTCAGGCACTCGCGGATGAACGCGGCAAGTGCGGTCCAGCCCTTTGCCGAGACCATCGTTCCGTCGACATAGGCCTCAGTCGGGGACAGGTCGATATAGGTTCCACCGGCCAGCGTCACTTCCGGCTCGCAGGCAGCCAGCGCACCTACTTTCTTGCCACGCACGACGCCATCGACTGCGATCAGGATCTGGACGCCGTGGCAGATCGTAAAGATCGGCTTCTTGTTTTCGTGGAAATGGCGGACGATCGCCTGTACGCGCTTATCGGTGCGGATGTACTCGGGGCCACGACCGCCCGCGCAATAGACGGCATGATACTGGTCGAGCTGTCTTTCCGCCTCCGAAAAGGTCTTGTTCAGCAAAGCATAGTGGCCGGGTTTTTCGGTGTAGGTTTGGTCACCTTCGAAATCGTGAAGCGACGTCTTGATCAGGTCTCCAGCGTTCTTGTCAGGACAGACAACGTGGACGATGTGGCCGACGGCCTCCATCGCCTGCTGATAGACGAAGATCTCGTATTCTTCGGTAAACTCACCGGTCAACATCAGTATTTTCTTGCCTGGCATGGTCGGTTCCTCGTTTTGTGAATGGAACGGTTTTGTGAATGAGGGGGGCGGCATTGCACGCGCCCGGCGGCGCGGGTCTCAGAAAAGGGGATCCGGGACGTGGTATTCCTGGGCGTTTGCCTGCGTGATCAACGATGCATCCAGCTTGACCGCGCCGCTCCCGACGCGGACGGTGACGGACATCGTGGACAGTCTCAATCGAACGCCAGCAGCAAACGATCACGAGAATGCTCGATATGACGGCGCATCGCCTGTTCCGCCGCAGCGGGATCGGAGGCAGCGAAGGCGGCCAGGATGGCCTCATGCTCGTCGAGCGCTTCCTCGGTGACGCGCGAATGGAACATCAGGCGGAAGATGTGGAAGTGCGTATGCTGGAACGCGAGAGTCTCGCGCACGAGATCATTGTTTGCAAATTCCATGATCCTGTCGTGGAAAATGGCGTCCTGCCGCGCAAAGTTGGAGTAACGCAGGCGTTCATCCTTGCCTTCGCGGCGCGCCATGCCCCCTGCGGACTCCTGAAGCACCGCAAGTTTCGTCTCATCCATCAATGCGGCTGCTTTGGCCGCCCCATGCGGCTCGAGCAGCAGGCGAAGCTCATAGAGTTCGTCAAATCGGCGCTTGGTTATCTGCGGCGCGGCGCGGTAGCCGATCAGATGTGTCTTCAGCACAAGGCCTTCGCCTTCGAGGCGGCCAAGCGCTTCACGGATTGGCGTGTGGGATACATCCAGTTCCTTGACCAGACTGTCGACGGTGATCCGTGAGCCAGGCGCGATCTTCAGCGACATGAGTTGCGCGAAGATCGCTTCATAAACGTCCTCCACCAGGCTGTTGGATCGCTGGATGCGTCCGCTAGCGGGGCCGACTTCTCGGGCATTGCTTACGTTCGTGACCTGCATCTTTGCCTCTTGACAGGATCACTGGCTAACACGATGCTTCG
Source organism: Mesorhizobium sp. WSM4840 (assembly GCF_055811755.1). Lineage (NCBI taxonomy): Bacteria > Pseudomonadati > Pseudomonadota > Alphaproteobacteria > Hyphomicrobiales > Phyllobacteriaceae > Mesorhizobium > Mesorhizobium sp. WSM4840. Next base: position 53,163 of record NZ_JBVVQD010000006.1, on the reverse strand, counting down.
TTCAATGCAATCCTATATCCTATACGATTTAATAGAGGATACCTTTGGGCCGAGCTTGGCGAGCTTTCGCCTTTCCACTCCCACCATCATCGAGGGCCGCAGAACATGAGCCTTTTCGCTGCCGTAAGGCTGCCGCGTGAAATCCTCTTCGGGAAGGGCCAGCGCCATGTCATTGCAACCGTTGCGGCCAGGCTCGGCCGTCGCGCTCTCGTCTGTACGGACGAGCGCTTTGCCGCAACTGTCGCCTTCGCAGAGATCATCGCGGCGCTCGAGGACGCATCGATCGATGTGCTGGTGCACGACCGTGTGTTGCCCGATGTGCCACGAGACACGGTTGCCGTCTGCGTAGAGGTGGCGCGACAGTTTGCGCCGGAGATGGTGATCGGCATCGGAGGCGGCAGTTGTCTCGACATGGCCAAATGCGCCGCGTTGCTCATCAGTCACGGCGGCCTGCTCCAGGACTACTACAGCGAGTTCAAGGTGCCCGGTCCGACGCTGCCGCTGATCACGGTGCCAACGACAGCCGGCACCGGCTCGGAAGTGACCCCTGTCGCGGTGATTTCCGATCCGGATCGCACCATGAAGGTAGGCATCTCCAGCCCGCATCTGATCGCGGCAGCCGCCATCTGCGACCCGGAACTGACGATGACATGTCCCCCGGGATTGACGGCGATCGCGGGCGCTGACGCGCTGACCCATGCGATCGAGGCTTTTACCGCCGCCAGGCGCGGCACTGACCCCAGCCTGCCGCAACAGCATGTCTTCATCGGCAAGAGCGCGCTGACCGATCATTTTGCGCTGCTCGCGATCAAGCTGCTTGGCCGCAGTCTCGAGAAGGCATACCGCGACCCCGCCGACGAGGACGCTCGGGCCGATGTGATGATGGGCGCGCTTGCAGCCGGCTGCGCGTTCGGCACGGCCGGAACTGCGGCGGCGCACGCGGTGCAATATCCGGTCGGCGCGATAACCCACACGGCTCACGGGCTGGGTGTCGCCACCATGTTGCCGTATGTCATGAAGTACAACCGGGCCGCCGCGGCCGCCGAGATGACCGAGATCGGCCTTGCCCTTGGTCTCGACGGGAAGGACCGGAGCACCGGTGAGATGGCCGACGCGACGATCGACGAGGTCGGCCGGCTGTTTGGAGCGATCGGGATCACGCCTACGCTGGCCAAGCTCGGGCTCCCCGCCGACAAGCTCGATTGGACGGCCGAACAGGCGCTCGGCATTGACCGTCTCATCAAGAACAATCCGCGTCCATTCGATCTGGCAGCCATGCGTGGCCTGATCCAGGCCGCCTATGATGGCGACCTCGCCGCCTGTGTCATGTGAGCAATCGAGGAGCAGGCCATGAACATATCTCATCAGGTGCTGGAGGACGATCAGGACACTGCCGGCTTCCATAGATTCTCCCACGGCTTGTATATCGGCGGCCAATGGAGGCAATCCGCCGACGGCAGGGAAATCCAGGTCGTGGATCCTTCCACGGAAGCGGTGATCGCCGCCGTTCCCGATGCGACGATCGAAGATGCCGCGGCCGCCGTGGAGGCTGCGGCCAAGGCCGCCGATGGCTGGCGCACAACGGCACCCCGCAAGCGTTCCGAAATCCTCAGGCGTTGCTTCGAGCTGATGACGCAACGTTCCGAGACGCTGGCAACCCTGATCTCGCTGGAAAACGGCAAGGCACTCCGGGACGCGCGTGGCGAGATCGCCTATGCTGCGGAATTCTTCCGCTGGAATGCCGAGGAAGCCGTTCGCATCACCGGTGAATTCGGGGTTGCGCCTTCCGGCACGAACCGGATCGTGGTCGACTACGAGCCCATCGGCATCTGCGTCCTTGTCACACCCTGGAACTTCCCTGCCGCCATGGCGACGCGCAAGATCGCGCCCGCCCTGGCTGCCGGATGCACGGTAATTTTGAAGCCAGCCAGCGAGACCCCGCTGACGGCTTACGCGCTTGCCGCGCTCTACCAGGAAGCAGGTGTTCCGCCAGGTGTGGTGAATGTTCTGACAACCTCCAATCCCGGCCCTGTGACGGCCGCGATGCTGGCCGATCCGCGGGTGCGCAAACTCTCCTTTACCGGCTCGACTTGTGTCGGGCGCGTTCTGCTGGCCGAGGCTGCAAAGCACGTGGTTTCGTGTTCGATGGAACTTGGCGGCAACGCGCCATTCCTTGTGTTCGATGACGCGGACCTCGACGCGGCGGTCGATGGGGCGATGGTGGCGAAGATGCGCAACGCCGGCGAGGCCTGCACGGCTGCAAACCGCATCTATGTCCAGTCTGGCGTTTACGATGCCTTTGGCGAAAGCCTCGCCAGGCGGATGTCGGCACTCAAGATCGGCGCTGGTACGGACGCGGCCACGGAGTGCGGGCCGATGATCACCAGGAAGGCCGTCGACAAGATCGACCGTCTGGTCAACGATGCTGTCGCCCGTGGCGCGCGGGTGCTGTGCGGGGGCATGGCAAGCTCGGGAACGGGATACTACTATCCGCCGACCGTGCTATGCGACGTACCGGCCGAGGCGGAGATGGCGCACGAGGAAATTTTTGGGCCGGTGGCGCCGATCTCGAGATTCGAAACGGAAGCCGACGTTATCGCGCGCGCCAACGACACCGAATACGGTCTTGCCGCCTACATCTACACGCGCGATCTTGCGCGTGGAATGCGGGTTGCATCCAGGATCGAAGCCGGGATGATCGCTCTCAACCGCGGCTTGATGTCCGATCCGGCAGCACCTTTCGGCGGGGTAAAGCAGAGCGGCCTCGGCCGCGAGGGCGGCCAGCATCACGGCATTGCCGAGTTCATGGAGGCGAAATACCTCGCCATCAGCATCTGAGCGGAGGAAGAGTGCAAAGCGATCCGTTCCGCATCCGCGACCATGTCGCGGATTTTGACAAAATCGTCCAGGACATCGTTCACCGCAGCGAGGCCGTTCGCGCAACCATTCCAATGACTGCGGACGTTGCCTATGGGCCGGATCAGACCGAAACCATCGACCTGTTCTTTCCCTCCGGCAAAAGAAGCGGCCTGCCGGTGCACATGTTCATCCATGGCGGCTACTGGAGAATGTTCTCCAAGCGCGACTACTCATACGTGGCGACGACGATTACCCAGGCCGGCGCGATTGCCGTCATCGTCGACTATGCTCTGATGCCCAAGGTCAGAATGGCGACGATCGTCGACCAGGTGCGCCGCGCGAAGCAGTGGGTCCTGGCCCATATCGCCGACCATGGCGGAGACCCCGCAAACCTGACTGTCAGCGGCCATTCGGCCGGAGCACATCTTTCAACGTTTCTGTTCAACAGCGAGCATACCCCTTCGAATGTGCGGGCAGCTCTTCTGCTCGGCGGGCTCTACGATCTGAAACCGCTCCAGAACTCCTTTCTCGCCAACGAGATTGGAATTACCGATGAAGAAGTCGCCAGGTTTACACCGCTTGCCTACCGGCATGATCCTCAAACCAGGGCGATGGTTCTGGTCGGAGCCAACGAGACGCCGCCTTTCCATCAGCAAGCAGATCGATTCAAAGAGCACCTGCTGCAGCAGGGTTTGCCGGTAATGTCGCTTGTTCTCGCCAACCGCAACCACATGGACAGTGTCAGAGATCTCGGCGTGCCTGAGAGCCAGGCGGGGGATTGCCTGACGAAACTGATTGCCAACGACCGCCGCTAACCCTCCCGCAGCCATGCCGGCCATGGCGGCTTAACCGCAATGCCGTCTGCAGCACGCCTCAGCGAGGGAAAAGAACCTCACCCATTCCAAGCACCGCGTTGTCACCGCCATATTTCTGCGGTGCGATGCCCAGAAGCGGCCGTTTCAAAATACCCTCGGCGATCAGATGGCGATCGATGACTGCGGCGAAAACGCTCTCTGGCGCACCGCATTCGACGAAACTCGGCGACAGGCTTTTCGGCGCCCGATCGAGCAGGATCGAACCGCGACGCATCAAATAGCCGGGCATCTCGCCGCTGCCGCCGGCCACCACCAGCGTGCCGGCGATCATGCGGCTGCCGGCATTGTCGCCTGAGCCTTTCAGCACCGCGATCAGGCCGCGCCGCATCCGGTCGGCTGCAAAAGCGCCCGCTTTGCCCCTGACGATCAGCACACCGCCATTCATGCCGGCCAGTTCCCCGGCGAGCGGCGCACCAAGGTGATCACCGGCGTTGCCTGTTATTTCAAGCCTGCCGCCGCGCATGCCGGAGCCTGCATGCGGACCTGCATTGCCTTCGATCGTGAGCGTGCCGCCGCGCATGGCGCGCCCGGCCTGGGCGCCGGCATTACCGACGACGCGAACCGAACCGCCCCGCATGCCTTCCGCCACGCGGTCGAGGCGCGTGCTTCCACCTTCGAGCACGATGTCCAGCGGATCGTTTCCGGCGACGCGAAAGATATCGCCGACCTTCGATCCATGCTTCGACATGCCGATCTGGATTTTTTCGATATCGCGCCTTTCGATCCCGGCAAGCCGCTCCGGCGTCAGCGGCGACAGGTCAAGGCGCTCGGGCGGCTCGGCGACAAGGGTGAAGGTCAGCGCTTTCACGGCAGCATATCCTTCAGCGAATAGATGAACTTGCCGAGCTTGCCGCCGTAATTACCGGCGCTTATGCGAACCGCGCCTCGCTTCGGCCCGAGCTCGATGACGGTCTTGATGCCGGCCTTCATCGCGGCGGCAACGGCATCGTTGGTCTCGCCATCGATGACGATTTCCAGGACAGCGTTGATGTCGGAACCGAGCTCACTCCTGACAACACCGCGCAATGTCGGCGCGTAGGCTTCGTTGGCCGAGGCGATCATGCCCTTGTATTTGCCACCGATCTTGGAACCCGAACGGGCGATGCCGCCCGGAAACGGCACGATCGCGCCCGGCACCAGGCCTATCGCCGCAACCGCGGCCTCGGCGGCAGCCAAGGCCTTGGCGCTGCTTTCAGCCATGACGAAGAAATTGCCGCCGCCGACGGCAGCCTTCGTCAGCCCGGTCGTCGCTTCGCACAGGAATTCGCCATCCATGACGGGAACGCGCCAAAAATGCCTGCCGCCGATTTTCTTGGAGATCTGCCAGCCGTCACCAAAATAACGCAGCGCCGAACCGAGCTTCAACTCGGCGCTGCCCTCCAGTCCGGCGAAGCAGGCGGAACCCGGCGAGGTCAAGACACACTGGCCGACGCGATTGAGCAGTTGTTTCTGCAACTCGTCTGTTCCCATCGCAAAGATCATCACGCGGCAGCCGGGCCGGCCATCCGGTGTGGCCGATGGCGGCAGTTCGATATCGATTGCCGCTTCGCAGCCGCAGCCGATCACCGAGGTGGCAAAGCCGGTCATCGTGATCGCCGCCTGGCGGGCCCATTTCCGGTTCGGCGCGGTGATGATGATGGCGGTCGCACGCATGCCGAAGGCCTCGGCAAAGGTATCGTCGATCATTATGCCATTTACGCTCACGTTCGGCATGCAACCTCGCCGAATGGCTGTTCGCGCGCGATCGCGGAATCCGGGAAATTGAACCAGTCCAGCGACAGGCCGTAGCGCTGCTGGTGATAATCCTCCAGGCGCCGCACCATCGCCTTGTCCGGCGACGGATTGAGCCTGAGCGCCTTGCCCCAGCGGTAATGGGTGATCTCTCCGTCCTGCACGACGAGATCGCCATCCTTGAAGACGTACGCCGCCTGCCTCAGCATTTTCGCGATATTCCCGTCCCTGCGGTAGACAGCGATATCGGCTATGGCGCCGGCGCCGAGATGGCCCCGATCTGTCAGCCCGAGCAGCTTGGCTGGGGCCGCGCGCGTCATGATGGCGATTTCCTCGAACGTGTATTCGCGGTCGACTGCGGCCAGGGTGGAGAGCGCCATGGCGGATTTTGGAAGTCGGGCAATCATTTCGGTGCGCGCTTCCCGGCTCATCAGCAGCTCGAACAGGGTTGGGTAGGCGGTGAAGGGCGCGCCGTTGGGATGATCGGTGGTGAAGAAGACACGCCAGGGATCGTCGATCAGGAGAAAAAGCTCGAGCCCGATCGCCCACTGCATCGCGCCATAGAAATCCTTGCCATAGCTGTAGGGCACGATGCCGCCGCCATTGCCGTCGCCGTCATGAATGACGGATTTCTTCGGCTGCGCACTGCCACGCGCCGAAAACTGCCGCATGACGTCGGAGGAGACGGTGACCGTCTGGCCGAACATCACTTGGCCGATATCGATGGTGACTTCCGGCGTCGCGTTGACCAGTTCGGCAAGACGCGCCGCGGCCGACGAAAACCTGCGCTTGCCTTCCGTGCCATAGCCGTAGAACTGGAGATGGGCGAGGTGCAGCGGCAATCCTTCCGCCGCCGCGATCGTCGCGGCCGCCGTGTCCGCCGATCCGGGGCTGCCCAGATTGTTGCAATGGACATGCAGAGGATGCGGGACGCCAAGGCTGTCGACGGCCGCCTGTAGCGTCTTGACGATCTTGCGCGAGCTGACGCCATAGGAAGGCACGACATCGTCCAGCGAGAAGGTGCGGACGTTTTCCTTGAAGGCGGCCGCCGCACCGGCGTTGATCACCTTGACCCCAAGCGCCCGCGTCGAGGCGACCGTCCATGCAACATAGTCCTCGATCATTTGAGAGGAGGCGTCGTCGCGGACCATCGACAGCAGGAAATCGTCGTTGCCGAGAATGGCGAGCGTCGCCTTGTCGATGATCGGGATGTCGGCCAGTTCGAGATGGGTGTGAAGTGCGGCTCCCGGCGACATCGCCGGTTCGACGACCGTGGTGAAACCCATCTTGGCGTAGAGGCAGCCGGTCTGGAATGTCGACCAGCCGGCGTTGGAGAGCGGCGTCGTCGCCGGCCGCGCCTGGTGCGCGGCATGCTGCTCGGGCAGGAGCAGCCGTGCCGTATTCACGTTGCCGCCACCGATGTGGGAATGGATGTCAATGGCGCCCGCCATCACGATGCAGCCGGCAGCGTCGATGGTCCGGTCGGCAGCGCCACCCGCCGGCGCCGCAACGATCTTGTCGTCCCTGATCCAGAGGTCGCCCTTGCCGACACGGCCGTTGACGGGATCGATGATGTCGCCGCCGGCAATTTTCGTCAGCATGGCAACGCGGCCTCGGCGGAGACATGACTGGCGACCAGGCGGATAACAGTCGCAGCGGAGGGCAGTTCGGACGCCGCTCGCGCATCGATCGACCGCAGCGAACCGGTGCGGCTGGAATAGACCACCGCCTCGTGATCGACGCCCGCTTCGCCAATGGCGATGGTGACCGCAGCACCCGCGATCGGCTCCTGCGTTTTCGCCAGCGCAATCAGCGCCATGCGGTTCTTTTTCTTCTGCGGCTGGACAATTGAGGAAGATATCCGCAGGTGCAGGTCGGCTTCGCCGGCAGCGATCATGCGCGCGACATCGTAACGCCAGGGATCGAATTCCGGGACGCCGCGCGCAAAGCCGGTGCGCAACGGAAAACCCGTCATCCAGGTCGAGGCGAGCGCGCTACCCCATCCGTTTTCGCTTGCCGGCAGATGAAGGCCGGATGCGCGTGATTTGCGGTTGAGATCAGTGATCAGTCCTTGCAGCATCTCAAGCGCCAGCCCCTCGGTTGCGTCGCCTGAAAACAGGAAGACGGGAAAATGCGCAGCCTCCAGGGCTTTGGCGAAATCGTCGAAATTCGACACCGGCTGCGATGTTTGACGCCCCCTGCACTGCGTCCTCAGCGCCGCCAGTGTCGCGCCGAGGCTTGCCTCGCCGCAGGACAGGAGCGTCGCCGTCCGCCCGTTGTTCAGCGGCGGCGCCGACGCCCCGTTCGACCCGACCAGAAAGATCTCGCGTTGATTCTTGCCTGAGAGATCGGGGGCCGAGAGATCGGGAACCGTGGCTGAGAGTTCGCCGACAAATTCATGATGGATTTGTGGGAGTTCGCCGACAATCACCACGACATCGGCGCGCCGGCGCGTCTCGCCGGGCGCGACGGTCATCGCGCCTTTGTCGGTAAAGAGCGCCGTCTCCCGGGAAACTGCCGCGCCATCGGCATGATCGTATGCCGCGCCAACCCGCTCAGCCAGCGCGATCGCCGCCCTGGTGCCGTGTATATCCGTATCCAGGCTGAAAACCGGGCACCGGCTTGACCCCAACAGCGCGGCGGCATGTGCAGCCGCGCGCTCGACCAGCGTTTCCCGGTTGCCGATCCAAGCAACCGCCATTCACTACGCCACTTTCTGGTGCCGGCCCGATCCTAGACGAAACTGGAATGGCCGTGAACCCCGCCTGTCAGCAGATTAGCGAATGTTTTCTTAAGCCATCAACAAATTCCGACCGCGCTTAATCATATTTGATGTAGGCGAAGCGCTGATCGGTCGGCGGAGTGCCTTCCAGCGCGCCGCCTTCCCTGGCCGGCTGCCACTGGACGACATCCTCGATCTTTTTGGCCAGCGCGAAGTCTTTGTCGGTGATGCCCTTCGCTGCGTGGTTCATCAGGCGCACTTCGACCCAGGCGTAGGAAGCCGTGATGTCGGGATGGTGCCACGCCGCCTCGGCGAGATGGCCGACCGTGTTGATGACCATCAGTGTCGATTTCCAGCTATGGGTCTTGTATTTGCGCCGGATCCAGCCGTTCTCGTAATACCATTTCGGCAGTTCCTTCTCGAGCCTGTCGGCAATCTCGGCTTCCGAATAGACTTTTTCCTTAGGCGTCTCGTTCATCTCGACCTCCGCGACTTGCCCGGTCCGTTTTGCGCCGGGGCCAAAAGAAGATAAAACGAATGCATTCTCTCCGGCTTGCCCCTTCGACGAAAACAGCTATCATGGCGACGGGCACCTAAACTTCCATGATGCGTCTATGATGCACCCATCGGGGGGTAGATGTCGAATTCTGTTACCATACGAGTGCCCGCCCGCCTGCACCTTGGCTTCCTCGATCTCAATGGCGATACCGGACGTCGCTTTGGCAGCGTCGGGCTACCTCTAAGCGAACCCGAAACCGTCGTCACCCTGTCGCGGTCCAGCGAGACCATCGTCGAAGGCACCGAGAGCCGGCGCGCCGGCGAACATTTGTCGACGCTCTGCAGGCATCTCGGCATTCGCGGCCAGCACCGTCTGGTGGTCGAACAGTCGATCCCGAGCCATGCCGGCCTGGGCTCCGGCACGCAGATCGCCCTTGCCGTCGCCTCGGCGCTGCGCACGCTCCACAAATTGCCTCTCGATGTTGGCGGCGACGCGACCCTGCTCGATCGCGGCGGCCGATCCGGCATCGGCATCGCCAGTTTCGAAAGCGGTGGTGTCATTGTCGATGCCGGCAAGGACGACCGCGGCAGGCCGCCGCCGGTCGTGGCGCGACTGCAGTTTCCAGAAGAGTGGCGCGTCATCCTGATCCTCGACCATGGCGGGCATGGACTGCATGGCGATGCCGAGATCGCGGCGTTTCGTTCACTGCCGCCGTTCCCGGCGTCCGGCAGCGGCGAGATCTGCCGGCGGGTGCTGATGGGCATCATGCCGGCTCTGGTCGAGCACGACCTTCCAGCCTTCGGCGCCGCCGTCACCGCGATCCAGATGCTGATCGGCACCCATTTCGCACCGGCGCAAGGCGGCGTGTTCACCTCGAAGCGGGTCGAGAGGGTGGCCCACGGTCTCAATGAAGCAGGCGCTGTCGGCATCGGCCAGAGTTCGTGGGGACCGACAGGGTTTGCCTTCGCCCCATCGCAGGACGCTGCAGTCAGCTTCGTCAGCGCGGTTCAGCAGACAGTTGAAGACGGCATCGAGATCAGGATCGTCAAGGGCCGGAATTCCGGCGCGAAGATCAGTTCGACCAAACTTGATCTCGTCGGCAGCTGACGGCCCGGCAACGCGATCAGGTTCAAGAGGAAAGGCGAGAAATGGCCCGCAAACACATCCTGCACATGCTGACGCCGTTGAAGCATATGAGCCCTTTCGACGTGAACATGGCTCTCGATGCAGGTTTCGACGCCGTCGTCCCCTATGTCGATGTAAGCCTGGGAGAGGTGACAGGCCTCGTGCAGGACGCGATCTTCTCGCGCCCGCCCGATGCGGGCGTCGATACCGGCATCTTTATCGCCGGCAAGGACGCCTCGCTGGCGCTCGACATGTTCGACGCAGCGCGAAAGGCGATGGTGCCGCCTTTCCAGGTTTCGGTATTCGCCGATCCGGCCGGCTCGTTCACCACGGCCGCGGCGATGGTGGCCAAGGTCGAAAAAGCGCTGGAGAAGAAATTCGAGCGCGGGCTGAGGGACACCAGGATCGCTGTCTTCGGCGCCACCGGCGTCGTCGGCTTCTGCACTGCCGTCATCGCCGCCAGGGAAGGCGCCCGAGTCACGCTTGTCGGTCATGACGGCATCGGAAGGGTCGAGCAGATCGCGGCCGAGATCAAAAGCCGTTTCAACATCGCCGTCGATGCGGCTGACGGGTCGAGCGACGCCCGCAAGACGAAGCTGGTCGAGGCGAGCGAGGTGATCCTGGCCTGCGCCAAGGCCGGCGTCCAGGTGGTCTCGAAAGCGCAGTTGAAAGCCGACGGCCTGCTCATTGCCGCCGACGTCAACGCGGTCCCGCCGGCCGGCATCGAAGGCGTGGCCGTCAATGCCAATAGCGATCCGCTCGAAGCGGCAAAGGCTGTCGGCATTGGTCCGCTTGCCATCGGCAATGTGAAATACAAGGTCGAATTCGGCCTCTTCAAAAGAATGATCGAAGCCGAAAAAACCATCACGCTCGATTTCCAGGAAGCATTTTCCCTTGCACGCGAAATCGCCAAATAACGCCGGATCTCTATTGATCGCGGCGATTTCAGGCCGGGCGCTGGCTGCTGCTGCGCGCCGCGCCGGCTATCGTCCGCTGGTCGCCGATTTCTTTTGCGACACGGACACCGTCGCGCTCGCCGAACGCGCGACGATGCTGCCGGGCGACCTGCAAGGCGGCATCGACGGCGAGCGCATCATGGAGACGCTTCAGCAATTGGCAGGAGACGACCAGCCGGTCGCCATCGTCCTGGGTTCGGGCTTCGAGCGGATGACGGAGACCGTCGATGAGATTGCGCGCCATTTTCCGCTCGCCGGCAATGGCGGCGGCGCGATCCGCAGGATCAAGGACCCGCAATTGCTGGCCGCCGATTGCGCCGAACTCGGCATTCCGCATCCGCAATTCCGATGGGACCGGCCGCCCGATCCGGAGAACTGGGTGGTCAAGACCGCGGGCGGCGCCGGCGGCACGCATATCAGACGGGCCGCCGGAGAAACCGTGGCCACCGGCCGCTATTTCCAGCGTTTCGTTGCCGGCCGCAGCATCTCGGCCCTGTTCGTCGGCGACGGCCAAACCGCTGATATCGTCGGCTTCAGCCAACAATGGGCGTCCCCCGCCCCGGCAGCGCCCTATCGCTATGGCGGCGCCGTGCGGTTGAGACGCTTCGATCGCAGGCAGGCGGCGATGATCCGCGGCTGGCTTTCAGGTCTGGCGGGCCGCGCCGGCCTGGTTGGATTGTGCAGCGCCGATCTCATTCGCGGACCGGATGGCTACAAGCTCATCGAGATCAATCCGAGGCCAGGCGCCACCCTCGACATTTTCGACGATGCCGACGCGCCACTGATCGAAGCGCATCTGCGCGCCGCGGCAGGCAAGGCTTACCGTCTGCCGCGCTTCGTCGATTCGATGGCGTCGATGGTGACCTATGCCGCGGCGCCGATCGCCCGGTTTCCATCGATTGCCTGGCCTGAATGGACTGCCGACCATCAGTCGCCCGGCACCCGTCTGATTGCTGGCGATCCTGTCTGCACCATCTTCGCGCGCGGTCCGAGCGCCGATCTGACCAGGCGGCTCATCAAGGGACAAGCCAGCCGATTGCAACACCAATGGGAAGGAGACCGGACATGAAAGACGGTTCGGCATTCCTCAACGACAATGCGCAGCGCATCATAGACGGCATGATCGGCAACGCCGAACGCCTGCGTATCGCCGTTGCCAGGGGGCCATTGGGCGAGTGCCTGATCGATGCCGGCGCCAAGGCCGCCGGCGGCGTCGAGGCCGGGCTGCACATGGCGGAAGCCGCGATGGGCGGGCTCGGCAGCGTTTCGGTCTGCATGGACCGCGCGTCGCGGAAATGGCCGCTCACCGTCGAAGTGCGGTCTTCGCAGCCGGTGCTTGCCTGCCTGGGCAGCCAGTATGCGGGCTGGAACCTGTCGAGCCAAGGCTATTTCGCCATGGGATCGGGACCGGCGCGGGCGCTCGCCCGCGTCGAACCGCTGTTCGAAGCACTTTCCTATCGCGACACTGCGTCATCTGCCGTGCTTATCCTGGAGACCGCCGAACCGCCGCCCCAGCCGATCGTTGAGAAGGTCGGCAAGGCAACTGGATTGCCAACTGAAAAGCTCACCTTCCTCTATGCGCCGACACAAAGCCTTGCGGGCAGCGTGCAGATCGTTGCGCGCGCGCTCGAGGTCGCCTTGCACAAGAGCAACGATCTCAAGTTTCCGCTTGAGAATATCGTCGATGGAATCGGTACCGCCCCTATCCCCGCCCCCCATCCGGATTTCCTGACCGCCATGGGCAGAACCAACGACGCCATCATCTATGGCGGCAGCGTCCAGCTCTTCGTCAAAGGCCCGTCGAAAGACGCCAGGGAACTCGCGGAGCGACTGCCGAGCCGCGCCTCGCGGGACCACGGCCACCCCTTCGCCGAGGTCTTCAAGCGGTTCAAGGGTGATTTCTATGCCATTGATCCGCTGCTGTTCAGCCCGGCCGAAGTGATCGTCACGGCGATCGAGACCGGCGATACGTTTCGCGCTGGCGAGCGTGATCTGCGGATGCTCGAACGGAGCCTCGGTTAGACGATGGCGGTGCAATGGACTCATCTATCATCCGCCTGCCGGGCCGCCCGCTCGCGCCTTCGGTATACCGGTATCCGAGGCGCGACATGATCCCCCGTATCCTGATCGTCAGCGACGTCTCGGACACCCGCGCCAAGGGCCTGGCGGCAAGGCTAGACCGGCGGGGCGCCGTGGTCGCAACCGTGCCGCTGGCGGCAATCGCGTTCGACACCGGCAGCCCGAGCGGACTGTCGATCCCCGGCTTCGACGGCGCGCTGCCCGACGCCGTGCTGGTCCGTTCGATCGCCGCCGGATCGTTCGAAGCGGTCACCCGGCGCCTCGGCGTGCTGCACGCATTCGGCAAGCTTTCCATTCCGGTGTGGAATTCCGCACAGGCGATAGAGCGCTGCGTCGACAAGTCGATGACGACCTTCCTCCTGAAGGATGCCGGCCTGCCGACGCCGCCGACATTCGCGGTCGAAGGACGTGCCATGGCCGAAGCGATTGCCGAACGCGAACTGCCGTTCACGCCGCTGGTGCTAAAACCGCTTTTCGGCGCACAGGGCCGAGGCATCCGGCTGATCGAAACACTGTCCGATCTCCCCGCCGAGGACGAGGTAAACAGCGTCTACTATCTTCAGCATTACGTGCCGCGCCCCGGCCCTCCTTTCCGCGATTTTCGCGTTTTCGTCTGCGCCGGCGAGGTCCTGGCGATGATGAGCCGCCGCGGCGACGACTGGATCACCAACGTCAATCGCGGGGCAGTGCCAGAGCTGGTTTCGAGGCAGGTTTCGCTGCACGGCGAAACCGAATTGGCGACGCTGGCACGGGCCGCCGCCGCCGCTATCGGCGCCGATTTCGCCGGCGTCGACATCGTGCCGTCGGCCGACGGCACGATGTTCGTGCTTGAGGTCAACAGCATGCCCGCCTGGTCCGGGCTTCAATCGGTCGTCGCGGTGAACATCGCCGATGCGATTGCAGACGCCCTGCTGAAATTCCTGGCCGATCGTACCGAGGCGGCGGCAGCGCGACCCTACCGCCTCACTGCGCCGGCGAATTCGTGACCGACGGCATGGCGCTTTCGCGAGAACGCCTCCGGGCTGCCTATAAGGACGCCTGCCGGATGGAGATCGAGGCGCTGAAACCGGGCAATGTCCATCTGTTCGCCGACGGGCACGGCATGTCCGCCGCCCAGTTCATGACGAGCGCAGAGGTCTCGTCCGCGCCGCTGACCGATCCGCGACTGCCGGTCGGACAGCGCATGCTGGAAGCAGTCCGCGCGACACGTCTGGCAGTCGCGACCAATACCAATCTCGGTATCATTCTTCTGGCAGGGCCTCTGCTATGCGCCGCCGAAATGGCGGGCGGCAGCCTCCACGACAATGTCGACGCGGTGCTGCGCGCGATGACCATGGACGACACCAGGGCGGTGTTCGAGGCGATCGTCGCGGCCGCGCCGGGCGGGCTCGGAGAGGCCGCGAACGATGTGCGGCAGGAGCCGAAGGTTCATCTGCTCGAAGCAATGAGGGAGGCGGCCGACCGCGACATGATCGCCCGCCAGTATGTTACCGGTTTCGGCGACGTGTTCGGCGTCGGGCTTGCGGCTCTGAAAACGGCGTTGGCACGCGGCGAAGGCGGCATGTGGCCGACGGTGTTCGCCTATATGGCGTTTCTCACCAGCTTCCCCGACAGTCATGTGGTGCGCAACCATGGAACTGACGTCGCAGATCAGACGCGGCAAGAAGCCCTTGCCGTTGAGGCGGCGCTGCATGCCAACGATGACGAGACGTCACGCATTCGTCTGCTCATGGAGCTTGACCGCCGGCTGAAGGCGGACAACGTCAACCCCGGCACCTCGGCCGACCTGACCGTGGCTACTCTTTTAGTCCACACCCTCGGCGTTCAGCTTGCATAATCGCAACGTTGGTGGTTGACTTTCAGGAGCGGAAGCTGGGCTTCCGCGGCTATCCAGCCAACCGGTCCGGATGTCCGGGCGCTGCCAACAAGGATAGCTGTCCATCGAGCGCTCGCTCGGTTTGCGGCGTCTTTGGACACCATAACTGTGTCTTGGAGGAAATTGGCATGGCAAAAATCTCGAAAGTAATGGTCGGTGAATCGCTGGTAGGAGACGGCAACGAAGTGGCGCATGTTGACCTGCTCATCGGCCCACGGGGGAGCGCAGTCGAAACAGCATTTTGCAACGCGCTTACCAACAACAAGGACGGTTTTACCTCCCTTTTGGCGGTGATCGCACCCAATCTTCAGTGCAAGCCCAACACCGTGATGTTCAACAAGGTCACGATCAAGGGCGCTAAACAGGCCGTGCAGATGTTCGGCCCGGCCCAGCATGCGGTTGCAAAGGCCGTGCAGGACAGCGTCGCCGAGGGGGTCATTCCTGCCAGTGAGGCGGACGATCTGTTCATCTGCGTCGGCGTTTTCATCCACTGGGACGCGGCGGACGACGCCAAGATTCAGAAGTACAATTACGAAGCGACAAAGGAAGCCATCCAACGCGCGGTCGCGGGAACACCGACCGCCGCCGAAGCCACGGATAAGCGGGACCAGGTGAAGCATCCGTTCGCGGCTTAGACAAGAGACAGCCCCGCACAGGCAAAACCCTCCGCTGAGTCGGATGGTCTGTTGCGCCGCCTGAAAAAACTTCTGGGCCTTTAGAGCATCGGACCCCAAAACCTGCCCTCGGAATTGACCCGAGGGTTGGGAACCGGTTTTGGGAAATCCGATGCTCCAGCAAAGAGATAGAGCGGCGAGACGATCGACTTGAGAGTTCGCCGCTCTAATCCAAGGCAGTTTCCGAGGCCGAAGTTCGAGATCACGCGATGTCAGGTGCCAAGCGTTGCGAGGTGCCCCGGGGTGAGCGTGCCGTCATGCAGCGAGGTCGCGACCAGCGCCGCGGCGATACCGAGTGACGAAAGGGCGCGAATGTCAGCCTCGTTGCGCACCCCGCCGGCCGCGATGACGGAGCGGCTTCCAGCCTTCGCCTTGATTGCCTCAAGCCGCGTGAAATCGGGACCGGAGGCGGAGCCGACCTTGGCCAATGTCATGACGATCACCTTTTGCGGCCAAAGCTCCGGCTCGTCGAGAAATGATGCCGGACCGCGAAACCCGTCGTCGAAGAAATCCAGCGACAGGATAAGCTCCGGATGATTGCAAAAACGCCGCAACAACGCGTCGTCTTGCTGCGATTCGGAACCCAGCACCGGGTAAAGCCAGGGCTGGGCAAGTGCTGCCGAAAGGGTTTTCTCGTCGGCGAAGCCGGCATCGACCCAAAGCTCCGGCGGCTCCGCCATCGCCTTCAGCCGGGCAAGCGCGCCGCTGTTTGGCGTTCCGCCTTCGATGGCATCGAGATCGGCGATATAGAAGGCCGGAAAAGGATAAAGCCGGCGCAGCCCTTCGGCGACCGCGACGGCATCGGAACTTTGACTGAGCGGCGTGACGATCGGCCTGTAGCGATCGCGTTTTCCTTGCTGGGCGCGGACCACCTCGCCGCCTTTCAGGTCAAGAACCGGAATGATACGCAACGCTCTTTTTCTCGCTGACCAACTGCCCCTGACCAACTGTGATGAAAGCTTGAACCGTGGAAAAAAGAAAGAGCATCGTTGCCGGCTTCGATATTGGCGGAGCCCATCTGAAGGTGACGCGTGCGCAAGACGGCCGCATCGTCGAGGCAGTAACGATCGCCACGCCGCTCTGGCAAGGGCTCCATTCCCTGACCTCGGCATTCGAGGAAACGGCTCCTATCTATGCCGGCGCCGACCTCAACGCATTCACCATGACCGGCGAACTGGTGGATGTCTTTCCGTCCCGCGATGCAGGCGTCGCGGCTCTGCTGGATGAGATTTCAACCCGTGTCGCAGGCGAAAACTTGATCTATGCCGGGCCGTCCGGCTTTGTCGGGGTCGAGCAGGCAGCGCGGCTGAGCAGCGATGTCGCCTCCGCCAACTGGCACGCGACAGCGTCGTTGGTGGCGAAGCTCGCTGGCGATGCTCTGTTCGTCGACATGGGCTCGACCACCACCGACATTATCGCCATCAAAAATGGCTCCGTCGCCAATGACGGCTACACCGATGCCGGACGGCTTCTGAGCGGCGAACTGGTCTATACCGGCTTCACCAGGACGTTCCTGTTCGGCGTCGCCTCGTCGGCCCCCGTCCGCGGCAGGCTGACACCGCTGATGAACGAGTATTTCGCCTCGATCGCCGATGCGCACCGTATCCTGGGGGTGCTCGACGAGAAGGACGACAGGCACGCGTCCGCCGACGGCAAGGAAAAGACCGTCGATGGTTCGATAGCGCGGCTGGCGCGCATGATCGGGCGCGACGCCGCCGAGCTGACCCTGCCGGAATGGCATGAAGTCGCACGCTGGTTCAGCGAACGGCAATTGCGCAAGATCCACGACGCTGCGTCCCTGGTTGCCGGGTCCCTGGTCGCCGGGTCCCTGGCCCGGGATGCGCCGATCGTCGGCGCCGGAACCGGCCGCTGGCAGATCAGGCGGCTGGCCGAACGCATGGAACGCCGCTTCGTCGATTTCGCCGAGATCGTCCCCGCAGATGACGCCATTCGCGGCGAAGCGAGCAGCGTGGCGCCTGCGTCCGCGGTGGCGCTGTTGGCGGGATCTCCATCATAGGCGCTCTACCTGGTTCAGCCCCGCGCCTCCTCGCCGGGAGACCCCTTGACCGACAGGTGATCGCCGACACGCTGCATCAGCCAGTCCCAGGCTTCCTTTTCGCCCTCGCCCGCGGTCTTTTCGATGGCGATTGAAAGGTAGGCGATTTCCGCCTCGATCTTGTCGCGCGGCAGCATGCCGAGCCGGCTGACCAGGATGGCCAATTCCAGCACCGCCGCCTTGGCGCGGTTGAAGCCGGTGAACGGCGCATGCGTCTCCTCCTGCACCACGCGGCAGAAATGGCGAGGTCGCATAGCATCGCCGTCGACACTTTCGACTTCGAGGACCGAATGCGCGAGCGCCGCCTCGAGCCGCGGCACCGGAGATCCATCGACGGCAACGGTTGGCCAATGCTTGCGCCCGGTCAGGCAGCCGGCAAAGATACGCACGTCATCGGTGTAATTGGCGATGGCGAACGGCACTTCGGCGAGATTGTCGAGCGTGATCGACGGCCGGAACGGCGCGATGACCCAGCCGTCCTTCTCGGCGATGATGCCGATCGGGGCGATGTGGACATCGCCGGCCTTGTTGACGGTGGTGATGATCGATTCGCGAATGTAGGGCATGGTTTAGCGCTCTTTCTTCGCGCGGAGCGTGTGACCTGCTTCCGCAAGGCGGGTGCGGTCGGTTTCGGGACCCGGCGCGGCAACGCCCCATGCGAGCGGCTCGTCCTGCACATAGCGCTTGCCGAGGCGCCACGCGATCTCGGCTTTCATCAGTTCCGCGCCGAGATAGAACGCGTGTGCGCCATCCGCCTCAACGCCAAGCCCGGCAAAGAGTTCGAATGCATCCGTGGCAACCGCATGCCCTTTGCCGTTGAAAACATGGATGCCGTCCTCGGCGGTCATGATGCGGAAGTTGGTGTCGCGCACCTCCGCCGCGAGTGCTGCGATATCCTCGGTCGAGGCCGTAAACGGCTTGCGGTCGTGAACCTGCAGGAGCCCTGGATGGTAACTCCGCGGCAGCGCACCGTCGTTCTTCGCCGCGAACAGGATGCGACGGGCAATATCGTGCTCCTCGATCGTTCGCAGCGTGTGCGGGCTGACATGCACGGCAAGCACGTTTCGGATCTGAAGTTCCGAGCAGAGCCCGGCCAGAACGGCGGTAACGCCGGAACTGTCGGCGTCGGTCAACTCGGTGAGATTGCCGGTGCCCATCAGCAGTTCGACCTCGGGCCAGCGGCGGCGCGCCTCGATGAAGCGGCCAAGTGACGTCGCAAAGCCGAAATGGATTGGGTCGAGCACGGGGTCGGCGATGAAGGCGACGCCGGCCCTTTGCGCCGCTTCGATGGCACGGCCGAGCGAATCCAGGTCGCCGGGGGTGGACGGGATCAGCACTGGTACGGCCTTGCAATCGAAGGCCAACGGCAGCGTGTTCTCATCGAGGCTGAGAAGATAGTCCGCACCGGCGCGTGCGCCGATCGACAGTTCGTCCGTGCTGGCCGAATCGACACTGACCAGAAATCCCTGTGCCTTCAGCTCGACCACAGCCTGTTCGAGCAATGGAAACGGCGTTTCCGGCAGGCAGCCGAGATCGATGACGTCGGCGCCGGCTGCGGTCAGCGTCTGCGCCCTCGCCACGAGCGCCTCGACCGACAGCATCGGCGCATCGACGATTTCGGCGAAGATGCGCATGTCATGACGCGAAAGATCAGGCGGCTCGCCCGCCCGGCCGAGAAAGGCCGGCAGATCGGCGATCTCGTCGGGACCGCGGACGAAGGGCACGCCGAAATGGTTCGACAGATGCTCGATGTCGCCGCGATAGCGGCCGGGCAGGATGACGCGGTCGGCGCCGCCTGTCAGGCTGAGCCGCCGCTTGATGATATCTTCGCTCATCAGCGCCGCGACCTTGACGCCGATGTCGATGATCTCCCACGCAAATTCAGTTTCGCCCAGCCCGGCCAGCAGCCTTTCCAGCCGGACCTTGGCCAGATGGCCGGTAAGAAAGGCCAGCCGCTCAGCCATGGCTTGCAAGTTCGGCGTGGCGCCGTCTGACCGAGGCTTCGAGATCGGCAAGCGACTCGACCACCTGGGTCCGCTCGAAACTCTTCAGCTGGTTGGTATTCTCCAGGTCGATCCGGCGCGGATAGACCTTGACCAGCCCATGCGGCGCCATGGTTTCGAGTTCCGGCGCGGTGTCGCAAGCAAAGACGATGGCCGGCACCCGGCATTTTCCCGCCTGGGCAAAGACATTGGTGGCGAGCGTGTCGGAAATGCCGTGCACGCATTTGGCGACCGTGTTGGAACTGGCCGGCGCCACCACCACCGTGTGATAGACACCGTGATAGAATTCGCCGACCGGGATCGCGCTCGCCGTCTTGTCGTGCAGCACGCGCGTCGTCTCCGGGAAATCAAGCTTCAGCTTGTACATGCGCAGCACTTCGTTGGCGGCTTTCGACACGAAGACATCACAATGCTCGAGCTGGTGAATGAGTGCGAAGCTCTCCGTAAAAAAATGACCGGAACCGGTCAAAACCCATGCCCAGCGCGGCGTATGCAGCTCCGCCATCGCCTACCCTGCTTTTCTTGCCGGCCGGATCGGAGCCGCGATCGCGATGCCGGGCAGATTGCCCGACGCGAGTAGCGCCCCGGCTTCGGCTGCATCTTTCGGACCGGCGAGATGGAAATCGACACCGTCGGGCAGCATGGCGGCGAAGCCGGCGTCGATGATTCCTCTGACTGCCAGGCTGTCGATCGTGTCGCTGCCGAGGAAGGCCCCGGTCTGCTTGATCAGCAGCAGCGCATTCGCGCCGAGCTTGCCGGCAAGCCAGGCGGCAAGGGAATCGGAGGTAACATCCCAGGACGCCGGAATGTCCGGCGCCGCCAGCGCCAATGACGACGGCAGCCACACCGGCACCTTCCCCGCGTCCAGGGCTCGCAGCATTTCTTCCAGCGACCGTGCCGGCGCCAGCCTTTCGTCGCGGTCGAGGATGACCTGGCCGAACTGCTCCATGGCGAGGATCGCCATGGCGTGGGCGGCGGTCTCGGAAAAGTCCATGCGGAACTGCATCTCGCGCACCTGGTCGGCAAAGAGGCCGCCGCCGGGCACGATGACGATCGGCAGCTTGGAACCCGCCAGCGCCGCGATCCAGCTTTCCATTTCCGCCGCATGGACCGTGCTGCCGCCAAGCTTGACGACGGCTAGCTTGACGGCGGCTCGCCTCACGACCTCAGGCCTTTCCTGTCGCGGCTGGGAAGCAGCGCTTTGTTCTTTTCGGCCGGCAGGGCCGGAGGCGACGCCGCGGCCCGCCGCTTGGCGCTTGCGTTCGATCTCGACGCCGACGCCGCCTGGGCCGAGTTCGAGTTTTTCCACCCTTACCGTGACGCGCACGACACGCGGGTTCTCCAGAATGTACGTCGCCACCTGCTCGGCCAAGGCCTCGCTAAGCTGGATGTGGCCCCGCGCGACGATGGTGCGAATGCCGTCCATGATGATGTCGTAGGAGAACACATGGCGCATGTCTTCGGGATGGTCGGTGACTTGCAGCACGTCGGCGGTCACGTCGAAGCGCACCTTCTGTGTATGGCCGTGCTCGAAACTGTAAGCGCCGATCTGAACCGGCAGAACAAAGTCCCGCACGAAGATCTTGTCGGTGCCCAGTGTCGGGTCGGTGCCCGGCGAATAGCCCCTCGCCGCCAGCAGGCGGTAGTCGACGCTCGACGCGCCGCCCGCCCGGGATGCTTCCGGGACCAGCTCGCGGATCTGCGAAACCGCCTCGGCTCTGATCGAACCCACGCGGCCGGAGTTGCCGCACAGTGCCCCGCGAAAGCCGAGAAAATCGGGAGCGAAGGGCAGCAGGCGCGGAATGTCTGGGGCTTCCAGCGATCCGCTCAGCCCAACCATGAGACCAAGCGATTTCGTTCGATCGATGAATCCCGGGATACGCTCGGGCGGCAGATGGTCGAGCAGCCGCCCGTTTGCCTTGTTCGCAGTGTCGACCATGGCGCCGTAGAAGCGATGTTTGGCAAAGTTCGGCAGAAGCTCGAAATCCGGCGCCAGATCGGCGAAAAGCACGGCGATCAGCTTCGTTCGCGCGGCGAGCGGTTCGAGCGCTGCCGCGCAGGCGGCGGCATTTGCCGACGGAAAAAAGCCTATCTTGACGTAATCGACACCGGTCGCAGCGATCTCTTCGGCCTTGGCGCGGATCGTCTCCGGTTCCATCGGCAGGTCGCCGCAGACCGCGCTGACCGGCGCCCGGCCGGCGATGAATGAAATCGTGCGGCGGATGGTTTGCGTGGATACCGCGCCCAGCGCTCCCGCCTTCGGCTCCTTCAGGTCGACGATGTCGACGCCGCCCGAAAGCGCGATCTCCGCCTCGTCGACGCCGGTGACACTGGCCAGCATTCTGGTCATTGGACTTTCTCCGGCATGAGGGACAGGACGCTCTCGGGCCCGAATACCGAAATCCGCTCGGTTGCCGTTCCGGCGAGCAGGCATGGCACTAAAGCAGACGCGAGACGTCCACTTTCAGGGTTTGATAAAGTTTGCGGGTCAGCTAAGCTCATCACGGGCACCTTGACTTCGCGCCGCTCCGACAACAATCGGACTTTAGCGCAAGATGGGTAATTTTTATCGATGACAAGCGCGGTGCCGGGCACTCTCGCGGCCTTTTTGTGCTTTTTTTCCCTGACCGTCAACGTTCCGCGCGCGCCAGCCCAGGAGGCGACGGGCGGGCAACCGGCTGCAACGGCCAAGCTTGAAAAAAAGCTGACCGAAATCAAGATAGGCTATTTGCGCGCTTATGCGCCGCAGCTGGCCTTGTCGGTGCTCGACGTCCCGCCGCGCGATGAAGGCGTTGCCGGCGGCAATGTGGCGATTGCCGACAACAACACGACCGGCAGCTTCCTCGGCCAGAAATTCAGCCTCGACGTGACCGAGGTAAAGCCGGACGCGGATGTCGTTGCGGCCTTCCAGGAAATGATCGCCAGAGGCGACCGCTATGTGGTCGCAGACGTCTCGGCCAGGCAATTGCTGTCGATCGCCGATCTTGCCCGCGACAACGGCGTTTTGATCTTCAATGCCGGCGCCACCGACGACAGTCTCCGCGAAGAGGAATGCCGCGCCAACATCTTCCACACCATCCCGACGCGCAGCATGCTGGCCGACGGGCTGGCGCAATATCTCATCTGGAAGCAATGGCGGCGCTGGGTGCTGATCTACGGCTCGCACGAGCGCGACCAGCTTTTTGCCGAGGCGCTGCGCCGGGCGGCGACGCGCTTCGGCGGCGAGATCGTCGGCGAAAAGCTGTTCGAGGATACCGGCACGGCACGGCGGACCGATTCCGGCGTCGTCCAGATCCAGCGGCAGATGCCTGTCTTCACCCAGGACCTGCCGGAGCACGATGTGTTGCTGGTCGCCGATGAAAGCGAGGTGTTCGGCACCTATGTTCCGTTCCGCACCTGGACTCCGCGGCCGGTCGCCGGCACCGCCGGCCTCACCCCGTCGGCCTGGCATCCGGCCAGCGAGCAATGGGGCGGCACCCAGATCCAGAACCGCTTCGCCAAGGCAAACGGCCGCCGCATGATGTCGAAGGACATGGCGGCGTGGACCGCGGTGCGCATTCTCGGCGAGGCGGCGACCCGCACGCAGGGCGCCGACCCGCGCAAGATGGCCGACTTCATCCGCTCAGACGATTTTTCGATCGCCGCCTTCAAGGGGCAGAAACTGACTTTCCGCAAGTGGAACCAGCAGTTGCGGCAGCCGATCTTCATCGGCGACAACAGGTCGGTCGTCTCGACATCGCCGCAGGAAGGTTTTTTGCACCAGGTGTCGGAGCTCGATACGCTCGGGGTCGATGAGCCGGAAACAAAATGCGTGCTTGAGTAGAACCAATTGGGAGGAATTTCGGTGCAGAGACGAGCTTGCGCACTCGCCATTCTCGCGACCGGCTTCATGGCCGGCCCGGCGTCGGCCTACATGGCTTATGTTTCCAACGAAAAGGACAACACGATGAGCGTCGTCGACACCGCGACGATGCAGGTGGTGAAGACCGTCAACGTCGGGCAGCGTCCGCGCGGCATCACCATCTCGCATGACGGCAAGCACATTTATCTCTGCGCCAGCGACGACGATTCGATCGAGGTGATCG
This sequence comes from Mesorhizobium sp. WSM4840, assembly GCF_055811755.1. Classification (NCBI taxonomy): domain Bacteria; kingdom Pseudomonadati; phylum Pseudomonadota; class Alphaproteobacteria; order Hyphomicrobiales; family Phyllobacteriaceae; genus Mesorhizobium; species Mesorhizobium sp. WSM4840. The sequence continues at coordinate 29,623 of NZ_JBVVQD010000006.1, read as the reverse complement.
ACACGGCAACCCTGGAGATCGTCGATACCTTGCCCTCCGGGCCTGACCCGGAGCTCTTCGTGCTCTCGCCTGACGGCAAGACACTCTATGTCGCCAATGAGGACGACAATCTAGTCACCGTCATCGACATAGAGAGTAAGAAGGTGCTGTCTGAGATTCCGGTCGGCGTCGAACCGGAAGGCATGGGCGTCAGCCCGGACGGAAAGACCATGGTCAATACGTCGGAAACGACAAACATGGCGCATTTCATCGATACGACGACCCACGAGATCACCGACAACGTGCTGGTGGATACGCGTCCGCGCTTCGTCGAGTTCACCCCCGACGGCAAGCAGGCCTGGGTGAGTGCCGAGATCGGCGGCACTGTTTCGGTGATCGACAATCAAACGCGCGAAGTTGTCCAGAAGATCACCTTCGAGATATCAGGCCTGAGGGCCGAATCCATCCAGCCGGTCGGCGTGCGCATCACCGCCGACGGCAAGAAAGCCTATGTGGCGCTCGGACCGGCCAACCGCGTCGCGGTAATCAACACGCAGACATACGAGGTCGAGAAATACGTGCTGGTCGGCCAACGCGTCTGGCAGCTCGCCTTCACCCCGGACCAGAAAACCATCATCTCGACCAACGGCGTGTCGAACGACATCACCTTCATCGACGTGGAGACCGACGAGCCGGTGCAGTCGGTGACCGTCGGCGCGTTGCCGTGGGGCGTCGTCGTCTCGCCCAATTGAACCAGCCCAATTGAATCAACACAGCCAGAAAAACAGCAGAAGGGCAGGAAATCATGCGGAAATTTCGGGTAGTCGCATTCGCTGCATTAGTGGGTATGGCACTCACGCAGGGCCAGGTCTGGGCGCAGGACGGCGATGACGATGACGCAGCCGCCGGTGCGGCCACCAAAAACGATGCCAGCCCCGAAGCCGAGAAGGCAACCCGGGCCAGCAAGGACGTGCCGGAACTTATCCTCGGCACAAAGCAAGACCAGTTCACCGCCAACCAGAAGGATTTTCAGCTGATCGCCGGCCAGGGCTATCGCTGGAAGATCACCGCGGCGGGCGGGCTGGAGTACAAATTCCATACCGACCTGTTCCGCAATGTGTGGAACAACCAGATCGTCGTCAACGACCTCGAGGTGCACATGAACGGCGCACCTGCATGGCTCGAATTCGACGCCGACGGCACCATCCAGGTACAGTTCACCACCGTGAGGCCCGGCATCTACACATGGTCGGTGCCCGACCTCGCCGACAGGGGCATGAAGGGCACGATCACGATCAAGTAGGATCACCGGAAAGCGAGACCTTCGCGATCGGGCCCGGTGCGCTAGACTCCTGGTGCGCCAGGTGCGCTAGATTATCGTCGACGACAAGGAGCCAGCCGGCGTGCAGCATGTGAGGACAAGCGGACCAGGAGATGAGGTGGCGGCGCTCGATGTCGCCGGCGTCAGCCATTCCTATGGTTCGAAGCGGGCGCTCAACGACGTCTCATTCTCGATCGCGCCGGCGACCTTCACCGTTCTTCTCGGCCTCAACGGCGCTGGCAAGACAACCCTGTTCTCGCTGATCAGCCATCTTTACGACACGCGCCGCGGGTCGATCCGCATCTTCGGCCATGACGTCAGCCGCGCTTCGGGCGAAGCGCTCAGGCGTGTCGGTATCGTGTTCCAGGCACGCACACTCGACCTCGATCTCAGCGTCCACCAGAACCTCTCCTACCACGCCGCGCTGCATGGCATCGGAGGACGTGAGGCCCGGCAGCGCATTGCCGCGCTGCTCGATATGGTCGACATGCAGGACCGGCAGCATGACAAGGCACGCAGCCTTTCCGGCGGCCAGATGCGGCGCATCGAGATCGCCAGGGCGCTGCTCCACCGCCCGTCCCTGCTGCTGCTCGACGAGGCGACGGTCGGTCTCGACATCCAGTCGCGCGCCGGCATTCTCGCCACCATCCGCAAGCTCGTCGAAACCGAGGGCATCGGCGTGCTGTGGGCGACGCATCTGATCGATGAGGTTGAAGACGGCGACCATGTCGTCGTGCTGCGGCAGGGCGAACTGGTCGCCAACGGCAAGGTGGCCGACGTCGTCAGGACGAGCGGCGCCGGTTCGATCCGCGACGCCTTTTCGAGGCTCAGCCGCATCGAGGCCGCCGGCATCGCGGAGATATCGCCATGAGCGCTCCCGCAATCCCCGAAAAAGTCGCCGGCATCGTGCCGATGAAGTTCGAAAAATTCGGCCTGCGCCACTATCTCATTTGCCTCAAGGGCGTCGTCCTGCGGGAGTGCCTGCGCTTCCTGCACCAGCGCGAGCGCTTCATATCCTCGCTGGTTCGGCCGCTCATCTGGCTGTTCATTTTTGCCGCCGGATTCCGGCAGGTGCTCGGCGTGTCGATCATCCCGCCCTACAAGACCTATGTCCTCTACGAGGTCTACATCACGCCGGGTTTGTGCGGCATGATCCTGCTGTTCTCGGGCATGCAGTCTTCGTTGTCGATGGTTTATGACCGCGAGATGGGCAACATGCGCACCCTTTTGGTCAGCCCCTTCCCGCGCTGGTTCCTGCTGGTGTCGAAGATGCTCGCCGGCGTCTCCGTATCGATCGCGCAAGTCTACGCGTTCCTGATCGTTGCCTGGTTCTGGGGCGTCAAGGCGCCGCCGATCGGCTATCTCATGGTTCTGCCGGCGCTGTTCCTGTCGGGCATGATGCTTTGCGCGCTCGGCATGCTTTTGTCGTCGATGATCAAGCAGCTCGAAAATTTCGCCGGCATCATGAACTTCGTCATCTTTCCCGGCTATTTCGCTTCGCCGGCGCTCTATCCTTTGTGGCGCATCCAGGAGGCGAGCCCGCTGCTTTACAAAATCTGCCTCGCCAACCCGTTCACCTATGCCGTCGAACTGATCCGCTTCGCCTTCTACGGCCAGATTAACTGGATGTCGCTGGGCGTCGTCGCCGGCTGCACGCTGCTGTTCCTTGCCGCCGCAATCATCGCCTATGACCCTTCGCGCGGCCTGATGACCCGCAAACAGGACACGGGAGGAAATGCCTGATGGCACGAATGAGCCTTGTTCGCAGCCTGGCTGTGGTTGCCATGCTCGCGCCGGGCGTGAACGCCATGGCGGCGAACACCGATCCGGACTGGCCTTGCATACAGCGCAAGGTGCCGCAACTCTCGCTCGGCCAGATCTGGAACGGGCCGGAGCTGCCGCCAGCGGCGAAGGACTTGTCGAAAGACCCCGGTATCTCCGCCCTGGTCGAGGAGGTGGCAGCCCGGCGGATACCGATTGCCGAAGCCCAAAAGAAGATCAAGGATTTCGCCGCCTCGCTGCCGGCCGAGCAGCTTGCGCCGAAGATGGCGATGCTGGTGCAGGGCATGTTCGATCACATGGACGCCGAGCGTTCTCACGTGATCTCAGGCATTTCCCGTTACGCTCACAAGCAGCTCGAAATGGCCGCCGCGTTGCGCAAGGAAGCGTCCGACGTCGATGCGTTGCGAGCAAAGCCCGATGCAGATCCAGACGAGATCGAACGGCGAACCGAACAGCTGAAATTCGCAACGCGAATTTTCAACGAACGCGTCCAATCACTGACTTACGTCTGTGACGTGCCGACGATCATCGAGCAGCGGCTTTATCAATTGTCCAAAGTCGTCTCGGAAACGCTCGCCGCGAAGAAGTAAAACCTCATTTGCTCTTCGCGGCGGATCTCACGATCCCCGGCCGGGCAGCACGCGCCAGCGCTGCACGAAATAACCGGGATGCGTCTCGATCCACTGGGCTACCAGCGGCTGCGCCTGCATGAAGGCGGTCCCGGGATTCATTGCCAGGCCGTCCACCATCTGTTCGCGTTGTTCACAGGTCTGCGGCACATCCGTCAGGCAGACCATCATAACCAGCGTGTAAAGCATTACCCCTTGTCCCCATCGAATCCCGAACCCCATGCCCGGGAGGTTTCAGTGATACCGACCAGTCTGCAGGGGTCGCACATACAGATCGCTTACGGGTGTGAAAGCACGTGCCCCCGCTCTTTCGCACTGCAACATAACATGTCGCTTATCTAACTCCAACGACCGCCGGGCGTTTTCCAGAGCAATCGCGTCAGGCTGCGCCGCGCCAACGTGGCGCCAATGTTTCCAGCCCCGATCATTCCGATCATCACGGGGTGTCGTCGATGTCGTCAGACCGGCAACCCGTTCTGCTTTCGCAGGCTTTTGTCGAATGCCGATGCGGGGACGAAACGGCGCAGGAAACTGACCTGGCGCGCCATTTTTCCCGCCGCATAGCGCCTCTTCGGAGCGCGATCGGTCGCAGCCGCCAAAACCGTCTTGGCTACCACTTCGGGCGAATCGCCTTTTTCCATTGCTTTCCGCACGACTGCGTTCATGCCAGCGCGCGCAGCGTCATAGATATCAAGCAACTGGTCCGGCTTGGCGAGATTATCCTCGAAGGACGTGCGGGTATAGGCGGGTTCGACCAAGGCAACGCGAATCCCGAACGGGCGCAGTTCATGGTCGAGCGATTCGGAATAGCCTTCGATGGCATGTTTGGTCGACGCATAAAGCGCGAAATAGGGAGCTGGAATGAACCCCTGCACCGAACTCAAATTGACAATTCTACCCTTGCCTTGACGGCGCATTATCGGCAGGACCGCGTTGGTCACGCGGAGCACGCCGAAGACGTTCACATCGAACAGTGCCTGAGCCTGGACCATTGAGGACTCTTCCGCGCCACCAAACAGACCCATACCGGCATTGTTGACGAGCAGGTCGATGCGCCCGGTCTCGGCCAGCACGTCATCGACCAGTTTCGCCACGGACGCGTCATCGGTCACGTCACTGGCCAGCATGGTTAGGCCGTCGGAGTTTTTGGCTGCGCGACGGCTGGTGCCGAACACGCGGAAACCGGCGCTTTGCAAAGCTATGGCCGTCGCGCGTCCGATGCCGGAAGACGCCCCCGTCACCAGGGCGACGCCAGGATTGGTCTTGTTCATGGAAATCATTTCTTTCTTTGGGTTGGACTGATTTTGGATTGGCATGGAAGAAGCACGAAAAGGTCGGAGTCAGTTATGAGCGCCTCTGGCGTTCGCACCGGCCAACTCGTCCGTCCAGCGCCTGAACAGCGCGCTGGCGTTGACGCCGCCAAAGCCGAAGCCGTTGGCGATCGCGTAGTCCATTGCCATCGGCCGGGCTTGGTTTGCGACGAAGTCGATGCCGTCACCGGCCGGATCCGGCGCGCTCAGATTGAGAGTTGGCGGCGCCACCTGATCCCTGAGCGCCAGCATGGCGAAGATGGCTCCAAGCCCGCCGGCGGCTCCGAGCAGGTGTCCGGTCGCCGATTTCGTTGCGCTGACGGCGATGGTGGAATCTGCGCCGAAGAGTGTTTTGATCGCCGCGATTTCCCCGAGATCACCGACCGGCGTGGAGGTCGCGTGCGCATTGAGGTGGCCAACCTCACGCGGCGAAATACCGGCTTGGGCAATTGCGATCTGCATGGCTCGGCGCGCCCCGTCGCCATCCTCGGGACCGGAGGTGACGTGATGCGCATCTGCCGTCGTGCCGTAGCCGACGAGCTCGGCGAGCGGTTTCGCGCCGCGCGCCAGCGCGTGGCTCAACGCCTCGATGACCAGCACGCCGGCTCCTTCGCCCATGACGAAGCCGTCCCGCGACACGTCGAAAGGCCGTGACGCCTGAGCCGGCGCCCAATTGAAGCCGGTTGAAAGAGAGCGTGCGGCAGCAAAACCACCGAGACTGACGATGTTCATGCAGGCTTCGGTTCCGCCGCACACGGCGATATCGGCCTCGTTGGCGCGGATGAGGCGGGCCGCATCGCCGATCGCCTGGATGCCGGCCGCGCACGCCGTCACCGGCGCGCCGAGTGGCCCCTTGAAGCCATGGCGGATCGAGATGTGGCCCGCCGCGAGGTTTACCAGGAAGGACGGCACCGTAAACGGCGACAGGCGGCGGACGCCGCGCTGGTCGACCGTGCGCACCGCCTCGGTTATGGCGGGGAACCCGCCGATGCCGGACGCGATGATCGTGGCCGTGCGCAGGCGATCCGCTTCAGAGACGGGCGCCCACCCTGCTTGCGCGAGGGCCTCTTGTGCAGCGGCGAGCCCGAAGAGGATGAACCGGTCTACCTTGCGCTGGTCTTTTGGCGCCAGAACGGCATCCGGATCGAAACCAGCATCCGGATCGTCTTCCAGCAAGGGAACCACCCCGCCGATCTTCGCCGGCAGCTCTCCCACCACATCGTCCGGAAGCCTGCGGATGCCGGAGCGACCGGCCAGGAGCCGCGACCACGACGCGTCGACATCGGCTGCAAGGGGCGTGACTGCTCCCATGCCTGTAACAACAATCCGTCGCACCTATTTTCCTATCAATTTGGGTGCGCCGCCAGCGCTGCGCACGCCGTTCAAGCGGCGGCTGCTTCGCGGACCTGTTCGGTCGCCGCGTCCAGAAAGGCCTGGGCGAGGTCCGGGTCGTTGACGACGCGCGATAGCGTCAGTGCACCGACCATCGTCGAGAGAATGGCCATGGCCTTTCTATCGGGCTCCTCACCATTGGCCTCGGCAATGAAACGGCCGAGGATTTCGAGATGCTCCGTGATCCCGGCTTCGAACGACGCTTTCACGTCGCTGCCCTGTCTGGCGGCATCCGAACCGAGCGCGACAATCGGGCAGCCGTCCATCTTTTCTCCGCGATGGTCCATACTGAGGTAGAATGCGATCACCGCGCCAAGCGGATCCTCGGATTTTGCCGCAGTCGCGGCCGACCACCGCAGCGTGGCGCTCTCCATCGCCCGCCTGGATGCCTGCGCCGCCAGATCGTCTTTGGATGCGAACTGCTTGTAAAACGCGCCTTGGGTCAGCCCGGCAGCCTGCATCAGGTCCTTTAGGCCGATGCCGTCAAAGCCGCGCTCCCGAAAAAGCCGGCTTGCCACATTGATCACTGTTTCGCGGTTTTCCGCCGCCTGAATGCGACTCACACGCATGTCGACCTCCTTGAATTAGCTTGCGTTCGACATCTATAGCAGGTATAGAGTTCGAACGCAATCCAATTTGGCTACGCGCCGGTCCCTTGGTCAAGCCATCGAACAAATTTGGAGGAGAGGTCAAATGCTATACAGTTATGTTGTCGAGAAATCGATCCGGCAGAGCTTCGACCACGTCAACAACCATCGCTGGGATGAGGCGGTGAAAGCACTCGTGCCGCATGTCCATCACCGCGTTTCCGGCTCCCACGCGCTTGGTGGTGAGCGCCACGACAAGCAAGCCGTGCGCCGCTGGTTTGAGCGCCTCGGCCGCGTCCTGCCCAATCTCCATCTCACGGTCAATCACGTCTGGGTGAAGGGCTGGCCGTGGCATACCACCGTGTTTGCCCAGTGGGACGGCACCGCAACGCTGCTCAACGGCGACGCCTCCTACGTCAACAGTGGTCTCCACGTGTTCACCCTGCGGTGGGGCAAGGTCTATGCCCTTGAGGAATTCTACGATTCACAAGCTGCGGCCCGCGGTCTTGCCGCCCAGGCCGCAACTGGCCTCGAAGAAGCTGCCGCCGAACCAATTGTAGGCTAGCAGAAGCGCAGTCAGCGGCCCGCAGCGTAACCGCGGGTACGCTACCCGTGGCCATGCCGGGCATCGCCCGCAGACGACCCCATCAGCGCGCTCCCGGCCGCCGCTTGCAGGAACCGTTCGACAGCCGCTCGTCGTTGACGGCCCGCGAGACCGCCGGCGGGTGGCGTTCTCCATCGCCCGCCTGGACGCCTGCGCCGCCAGATCGGATGCGAACTGGTTGAAAACGCGCCCTGGGTGAGTTCGGGCAGCCGCCATCAAAGTCCTTTAAGGCCGATGCCGTCCAAGCCGCGCTACCAAAAAAGCCGGCCTGCCGCATTGATCGCCGTTTCGCGGTTTTCTGCAAGCGACTCACACGCATCATCACTTTTTCTCTTTTTTTAGATTGCATTCGTAATCTATCTTCGATATAGAGTTCGAACGCAATCTAAAAAGAAGGAGATACGAGATGATCCGCAAAGCCCTGAGCGCCTCGGTTTTGGCCGCGCTGTTTCTTGCCGCCCCGGCATTTGCCGAGGAAGCCACCATAGGACGCCCGATCGAATCCGGCAGCCTGCATGAGGGACACCTCGACCTGGTCGTCTATTACGTCCCGGTCGACGGCGACCTCCTGGAGGTCACCGCCACCTTCGCGCCGAAGATCGGCGGCGATCCGCAGCGCGTCGTCATGGGCCTCGCCGACGGCGACACCGTCGCCTTTTCGATGCCGGGCTACCGCGGCCCGCTCTACGCGTTCGCGCGGTCCGGCGAGCAGGTGACGGTGTCGTCCGAGACCGACATGCGCGCCGATGCCAATGCACTGACCCGCCTTGCAGACGGCAGCCTGCGTGCTGCTGGCCGAGAACTCGCGTCCGTCGGGCCGATGTAAAGGTCAAACGCAATCTTTTTGAGAGGCGACGAACGTGAAAAAGAGACCCGCTGTTGTGCTGGGGGGCGTGCTGATCGCGATGTCGGGAGCGGCGGCATTCGCCACATTTGCCATTCCTACGCAGGGAGCCTCCGCCGTAGGCGACCCGAGGCAGGAACCGCCGATCGTCAGACTGGTGACGGCAGCGCCGGTGAAAGGATCCGAACGCGGGTTCACCGGTATTATCGGCGCGAGGGTGCAGAGCGATCTCGGCTTTCGGGTCCCCGGCAAGATCGTGGAGCGACTCGTGGATGTGGGTCAGGAGGTCAATGCTGGTCAGCCACTGATGCGCATCGACGACACCGACCTTCGCCTCGCGCTCACGGCGAAGCGCAACGCCGTTGCCGCAGCGCGCGCAACAGTCGTTCAGACGGAACCGGATGAACGGCGATACGCCAGTTTGCTCAAGGATGGATGGGTCCCCCGACAGCGCTACGAGCAGGCGAAGGCCGCGGTGGATACGGCCGAGGCGCAACTCGCCGCCGCCGAAGCCGATGCACGGGTCGCCGAGAACGAAGCGATCTACGCGGTCCTGCTGGCGGACGCGGATGGAACGGTAGTCGAAACGCTTGGCGAGCCGGGGCAGGTCGTCTCCGCCGGCCAGAAAGTGGTCCGGATCGCCAAGGCCGGCTCCCGCGAAGCAGTGGTCGCGCTTCCCGAAACGATCCGGCCGGCGATTGGGTCGGCGGCCGAGGCCAGCGTGTATGGCGGCGATGGGCGTCGTTATACGGCACATCTCCGGCAATTATCGAACTCCGCCGATGCCCAGACCCGTACCTATGAGGCCCGTTATGTGCTCGACGGTGAGGCCGCGGCAGCACCGCTTGGCGCGACGGTAACCATTCGGCTTGCAAGCCAGGCACGCCAGCGGGAGGTCCAGGTGCCGCTGGGAGCCGTGCTCGATGACGGCGAGAAGACTGGCGTTTGGGTCCTGGACAACGCCACCTCAACCGTACAGTTTCAGCCCGTCAAGCTTGTTCGTGTGACCAGCGAAACCGCTGTGGTCTCCGGACTGAACTCCAGCGATCCGATTGTTTCGCTCGGCGCTCATCTCCTGCAGGAGGGCGCTCGCGTCAGGGCTGCGTCCGAAAGCGGGGGCAACTGATGATGAACCTAAATCTCTCCGCGATCGCCGTTCGCGAACGCGCCGTTACCCTGTTCTTCATCCTCCTGCTGGTGGCCGCCGGCGCCTACGCTTTCGTCATGCTCGGGCGGGCGGAAGACCCCAACTTCACCATCAAGACCCTGACGGTCACGACGGCATGGCCGGGCGCAACGGCGCGCGAGATGCAGGACCTCGTCGCCGAACCGTTGGAGAAGCGGCTTCAGGAGATGACCTGGTACGACCGGGTCGAAACGACCACACGGCCGGGTTACGCGTATATGACGGTCACGCTGAAGGACAGCACACCGCCATCTGTCGTGCAGGAGGAGTTCTACCAGGCTCGTAAGAAGCTCTGGGATGAAGCCCGCAACCTGCCGTCCGGCGTCTTCGGCCCCTTCGTCAACGACGAATATTCGGATGTAAGCTTCGCCCTTTACGCGCTGAAGGCGAAGGGCATGCCGATGCGTGAGTTGGCGAGACAGGCCGAGGCGATCCGCCAGGACCTCCTGCACGTGCCCGGCGTCAAGAAGATCAACATCCTTGGTGAACGTCCCGAACAGATATTCGTCGAATTTTCCTACGCCAAGCTGGCTACCCTCGGCGTGTCGGCACAGGACATCGTCGCCGCCTTGCAGCGGCAGAACACCCTCACGCCGGCAGGCTCGATCGACACCCAGGGGCCGCGGGTCTTCATCCGGGTCGACGGCGCTTATGACAGCGTTCAGGCGATCGCCGACACGCCGATTGCCGCTGCGGGGCGGACGCTAAAGCTCTCCGATATCGCCGAAGTCCGGCGCGGCTATGAAGATCCTCCTACCTACCTCATCCGACGTCAGGGTGAGCCCACCATCATGCTCGCGGCTGTCATGCAGGAGGGCTGGGATGGTCTCGCGCTCGGCAAGGCGCTGGAGGACAGGACAGCAGCTATCGCACAGACACTGCCACTTGGGATGACGCTCGACAAGGTCACTGACCAGGCCGTCAACATCACCTCTGCGGTCGACGAATTCATGATGAAGTTTGCGATGGCGCTCGGTGTGGTGCTCTTGGTGAGCCTGTTGAGCCTCGGCTGGCGCGTCGGCATCGTCGTGGCGGCTGCCGTCCCTCTGACGCTTGCCGTCGTGTTCCTCATCATGCTGGAGACCGGCCGGTTCTTCGACCGCATCACGCTCGGCGCCCTCATCCTGGCGCTCGGTCTTCTCGTGGACGACGCCATCATTGCCATCGAGGTGATGGTGGTGAAGATGGAAGAAGGCATGGACCGCACCAAGGCGGCGGCCTATGCGTGGAGCCACACTGCGGCGCCGATGCTGTCCGGAACGCTGGTGACGATCGCCGGCTTCCTGCCGGTGGGCTTCGCGCGCTCGACGGCCGGCGAATACGCCGGCAACATCTTTTGGGTCGTAGGGTTCGCCCTCATCGTCTCCTGGATCGTAGCGGTGGTCTTCACACCTTACCTCGGCGTCAAGATGCTGCCCGCGATCAAACCGGTCGAAGGCGGTCACCACGCGATCTACGACACACCCAATTATCGGCGCTTGCGGCGGCTCATCACCTTCGCCGTGCGCCACAAGTTCATAATCAGCGGTGTCGTGGGCATCGCCTTTGTGCTTTCCGTTGTCGGCATGGGCTCTCTCAAACAGCAGTTCTTCCCGACATCCGACCGCCCCGAAGTGCTGGTGGAGGTTCGCCTGCCTGAAGGCACCAGCATCGAGACGACGACCGCTACGGTCGAGAAGCTCGAAGGCTGGCTGGACGACCAAGCCGAGGCTAAGATCGTCACGAGCTATGTCGGTCAGGGCGCACCCCGCTTCTTTTTCGCAATGGCGCCGGAACTGCCTGATCCTGCCTTCGCCAAGATCGTCGTGCTGACCCAGGACGCCGAGGCGCGTGAGGTGTTGAAGCACCGCCTCCGCGAGGCGGTGGCAGAGGGGCTTGCACCCGAGGCCAATGTCCGCGTCACGCAACTCGTGTTCGGCCCCTACACGCCATTCCCGGTCGAGTTCCGGATTATCGGACCCGATCCCGTGCAACTCTACAGCATATCCGAGAAGGCGCTCGACATCATGCGGGGCGTCCCGGACGTGCGTCAGGCCAACCGCGATTGGGGCAATCGCACACCCGTGCTCCGCTTCGTCCCGGATCAGGATCGACTGAACCTGATCGGCCTGTCGCCGGCGGAGGTGGGCCAGCAACTCCAGTTCTTGCTCACCGGCATCCCCGTTACGCAGGTTCGCGAGGACATCCGCAACGTCCCCATCGTCGCACGCAGCGCCGGCGGCGAGCGGCTGGATCCGACACGTTTGGCGGATTTCTCACTGATGAGCCGGGACGGTCGCCCGATTCCGCTCGACCAGATCGGCCATTCGGAAATCCGTCTGGAAGAGCCGATCCTGAAGCGCCGCGATCGCACGCCTGTCATCACGATCCGCTCGGATGTCAACGAAGCGACTCAGCCTCCAGAGGTTTCCAAGGAGATCGTGAAGGCCCTTCAGCCGCTGATTGCATCCCTTCCGGCCAGCTATCGCATCGAATTGGGCGGATCGATCGAGGAGGCCGAAAAGGCCAACACCGCGCTGGCTAAAGTCTTTCCGGCAATGATAGCCGCCATGCTGATTGTTATCATGCTGCAGGTGCGATCCTTCTCGACGATGGCCATGGTGATGCTGACGGCGCCACTTGGCCTCGTCGGCGTCGTGCCGATGCTGCTCACCTTCAACCAGCCCTTCGGATTCAATGCCATTCTGGGCATGATAGGACTGGCCGGCATCCTGATGCGCAACACGCTGATCCTGACCGAACAGATCAAGGAGAACCGTGCTGCCGGCCTTGACGACTATCACGCCGTGATCGAGGCCACGGTGCAACGCACGAGGCCCGTGATCCTGACGGCACTCGCCGCCGTGCTGGCCTTCATCCCGCTCACGCACTCCGTCTTCTGGGGATCGATGGCCTATACGCTGATCGGCGGCACGGCGGTCGGCACGGTGCTGATCCTGCTCTTCCTTCCCGCGCTCTATGCCGCGTGGTTCGGCATCAGGCCGACTGCTGACGAGGTCCGTGAGGGCGCGGCGGAGGAACTGGAAATGCACACGGCAATTGCTGCTGAATAGGGCCCTGTTGTCGAGCAGGCGGATCAAGATTTCGCCGCTGGCTTTGCCTGAACATACGCAGGGCCAGTCGCACGACCTTACCGCTTGCAAATGATCGTTCAGGGCGAGCCCAGCAGATCCATCATCAGTTCTGGAGACACCCATGAATCATCCGGTCGGAACGCAAACGGATCCCGACGAGGTGCGCGCTCGCATCCTGGAGGTGGCGGAGGAGCATTTTCGCCGCATCGGCTACCATAAGACGTCGATAGCCGACATCGCCTCCGAACTCGGCATGAGCCGGGCGAACGTCTACCGTTTCTTTTCCTCCAGGGATGCAATCAACGAGTCCATCTGCAGGCTGGTCGCGAACGAGGTCGCGGACATCGCCGTTGCGATCGCACGCACCAACGCGCCGGCCTTGGAGAAACTCGACCGGCTCCTGACCGCCGTTCACCAGCACAACAAGACGAAATTGATCAAGGAAAGAAGCATGCACGACTTGATCGTCGCCGCCATGCACGAGAATCGGGCGGTCATTAAGGCGCATGTCGAGCAAATGCTGAAAATCCTTGAGGCGATCATTCGCGAGGGGACCGAGGCGGGCGAACTCAAGGTCGAGGACCCGGCAGAAGCGGCGCGTGCGGTCAACACCGCGTTCACGCCGTTCTTCCACCCGATTCTGATCGAGCACTGCGTTCAACACGGCGAAGACACCGAAGAGGGCCTGCGCGCGCAGATTCGCTTTATCCTGAAAGCTCTCGGCAAATCGGACTAGGCGTCCTGGTAGGTGGCTGCCAGCGGCATTCCGCCCTCAATTCAGGCGCGACCTCTAGTGTCCGGTCCTTCGTGCGGATAGAGCTTGCCGAACAGCGGCAGATACATCGCGCCCTTGCGCATCAGGAAATCGTGGAACGTCGCCATCGCCGGCGAGATCGCGTGATCGCTGCGCATCACCGAAAACCATTGCCGGCGGATCGGCATGCCGACGACGTCGAGGATGACCAGCCGGCCGGCTTCGGTTTCTGCAGCGATGGTGTGGGCAGAGATGAAGGCGATGCCGAGCCCGGCCATCACCGCCTGCTTGATCGTCTCGTTCGAGCCCATCTCGACGCCGAGGTCGTCGATGCGCCCGGGCACGTCGCTCAGGAATATCTCCAGCGAGATGCGTGTACCGGAGCCGGGCTCGCGGATGAGGAAATGCTCTTCGGCGATCCGCTCCTTGGATATCTCGCGCGCTGACGCCAGCGGGTGGTCGGGCGGCGCGATGATGACCAGCGGGTGATCGCCGAACACCGAGGCACGCACCGGGACTTCCTTCGCCGGGCGCCCCATCAGCGCGATGTCGATGTCGTGGTTCTTCAGACTGTCGATCGTTTCGGCGCGGTTGCCGATGGCGAGCCGCATGTCGATGTCGGGATGTTCTTTCATGAAGCCGGCCATGAGCCGCGGCGCGAAATATTTGGCGGTGGAAACGACGCCGAGCCGCAAGCTGCCGATACGCACGCCCTTGATCGCATCCATCTTGTCTTCGAGCAGGCGAAGCCGCTCCTCGATGGCTTGCGCCGTCTCGACGAAGGCCAACCCTGCGGCAGTCGGACGCATGCCGTCCGACGTCCGGTCGAACAAGGCCAGTTGAAACTCCTCCTCGACCTGCCGCAACTGGATCGTCACCGCTGGAGGAGACAGGCCCAACACTTTGGCCGCGCTGACGATTTTTCCGTGGCTGACGATTGCCTGAACGGTCTTGAATTGCCTGAGCGTGAGATTCCTCATGCGTCATATTAAATTTTTTTTAGTGCGAAAGTAAAGTTATTGAATTTTACTTATCCCGCTTCGTTTGTTCTCATTCCCCTATCCGGCCGATCCGAGGAGAGGCGGCTGGATCGGGAGGTTACGATGCCAGCGGCAACGCTCGACGCTTTTCTGAATTCCTATCTCGGCCCGCCGGACGAACTGCGCTCTGCGGTCGTAGCGACTGTCCGTCAGCTGACGCAGGCCGCCACCAAGATCCGCAACACCATCAATCAAGGGGTGCTCGGCACCGCCTTTGCCGGATCCCGCGGCGCCAATGCCGACGGCGACATCCAGAAGGATCTCGACATCTTCGCCGACGACATCTTCCTCGACGCCATGCGCCACGCTCCGGTCGCGCTCTACGCCTCCGAGGAACTGGAGCAGCCGGTCCTGCTCGACAGGCAGGCGCCTCTCGCCATCGCCATCGACCCGCTCGACGGCTCTTCCAACATCGACACCAACGTGTCGATCGGAACGATTTTCTCGCTCCTCCCTGCAACTGGCGCGCCGGACGAAAATCCGGCCGCCTCTTTTTTGCAGCCAGGGGTGAACCAGTTGGGCGCCGGTTTCTTCATTTATGGGCCGCAGCTGGCGCTGGTTCTGTCGCTCGGCAGCGGCACGCATGTCTTCGTTCTCTCGACCAGGCTCGGCACCTTCGTCCAGGCCTATGAAAGCCGGATCATCCCGCAGCGTACCCAGGAGTTCGCCATCAACGCCGCCAACTACCGGCATTGGGACGAGGCGGTGCGGCTCTACATCGACGACTGCCTCGAAGGCACCGAAGGCCCACGCGGAAAGGACTTCAACATGCGCTGGATCGCCTCTCTGGTCGCCGACTGCTATCGTATACTGATGCGCGGCGGTGTATTCCTGTATCCAGGCGACAAGCGCAAGGGTTACCGCCAGGGTCGGCTGCGCCTCGTCTACGAGGCCAACCCGATCGCCTTTCTCATCGAACAGGCCGCCGGCGCCGCTACCGACACGATCACCCGCATCCTCGAAATCGAACCCGAGAGCCTGCACCAGCGCGTGCCCATGGTGTTCGGATCGGCGCGGGAAGTCGCGCGCATCACCCGCTACCACATCGAGCCCAGCGCGATCGGCGAGCGTGCGCCGCTGTTCAGCCGCCGCGGCCTGTTCAGGGCCTGAGCACCATGTCGGCGAAGCACCCCATCATCACCATCACCGGGTCGTCGGGCGCAGGCACCACCTCGGTCAAGCGCATCTTCGAGCTGATCTTCCGGCGCGAGAACATCGACGCCGCCTTCATCGAGGGCGATGCCTTTCACCGCTACGACCGCGCCACGATGAAGACAAAGGTGGCCGAGGAGGAGAAGGCGGGCAATCCGAACTTCACCCACTTCCATGCCGAGGCCAACGAACTCGCAATCCTCGAAGAGGTTTTTGAGGAATATGGCCGCCGCGGAACCGGGAAGACCCGCACCTACATCCATGACGAGGACGAGGAGAAGCAGTACGGCACGCCGCCGGGACAATTTACCGAATGGCGCGAATTCCCGCCGAGCGACCTGCTCTTCTACGAGGGCCTGCATGGCTGCGTCGTCACCGACAAGATAGACCTGGCCCGGCACGCTGACCTCAGGATCGGCGTGGTGCCGGTCATCAATCTCGAATGGATCCAGAAGATCCATCGCGACCGCGCAACCCGCGGCTATTCCACCGAGGCGGTGATGGACGTGATCCTGCGCCGTATGCCGGACTATGTCCGCTACATCGTCCCGCAGTTCTCGCAGACCGCCATCAACTTCCAGCGCGTGCCGATCGTCGACACGTCCAACCCGTTCATCGCGCGCTGGATTCCGACGCCCGACGAATCGATGCTGGTCATCCGCTTCGCCAATCCCCGCGGCATCGATTTCCCCTACCTGCTTTCGATGATCCACGACTCCTTCATGTCGCGGCCGAATTCCATAGTGGTGCCAGGCAACAAGCTCGATCTTGCCATGCAGCTGATCCTGACGCCGCTCATCCTGCAATTGATCGAACGCAAGAACCGTGTGTCGTGAGGAGGACGCCATGAACAGCCAAGCAGCAGCCCTGAAGCCCGTCGCCGCCGTCTCGGAACGCGACATGGCGAACGCCATTCGCGCACTGGCGATGGACAGCGTCCAAAAGGCCAATTCCGGTCATCCGGGCATGCCGATGGGCATGGCCGATGTCGCGACGGTGCTGTTCAGCCGCTTCATCAATATCGATCCGTCGGCGCCCAACTGGCCCGATCGCGACCGCTTCGTGCTTTCGGCCGGGCACGGCTCGATGCTGCAATATGCGCTGCATTACCTGCTCGGCTACGAAGACATGCCGATCGAGGAATTGCAGCGGTTTCGCCAGCTGGGCAGCCGCACCGCCGGACATCCCGAATATGGCCATGCGCTTGGCATCGAGACGACGACCGGTCCGCTTGGACAAGGCATTTCGAACGCCGTCGGCATGGCGCTGGCGGAGCGCATGCTTGCCGCCCGCCACGGCGCCGATCTCGTCGACCATTTCACCTACGTGATCGCCGGCGACGGCTGCCTGCAGGAAGGCATCAGCCACGAGGCGATCGACCTTGCTGGCCATCTGAAGCTGTCCCGGCTGATCGTCTTCTGGGACGACAATGCGATCTCGATCGACGGACCGACCTCGCTGTCGACATCGATGGACCAGCCGGCACGGTTCAAAGCCGCCGGATGGCATGTCCAATCGGTGGACGGCCACGACACGGAAGCCGTTGCAGCGGCAATCGAAGCGGCGCAGCAGTCTGACCGGCCCTCGCTGATTGCCTGCCGCACGGTGATCGGCAAGGGCGCGCCCAATCTGGGCGGCTCGGAAAAGACGCATGGCGCGCCGCTGGGCGACGCGGAGATCGCCGCGACGCGTGAAAACATCGGCTGGGCCTACGCGCCGTTCGAGGTGCCGGACGACATCTTGTTCGCCTGGCGCGAAATTGCCGAGCGCGGGCAAGCGGCACGGCACGCCTGGGAGCAGCAGCTTGCCGCCTCGCCGCAGCGCGACACCTTCGAGAGCGCGGTCGCCGGCACCCTGCCCGACGCGGTCTTCGAAGCGCTCCACGCCTTCCGCAAGGAGCATGTCGAAAAGGCGACCAAGGTCGCAACGCGAAAAGCCTCCGAAATGGCGCTCGGCGCCATCAACGCCGCAACCGAGCTGACCGTCGGTGGCTCCGCCGACCTGACGCATTCGAACCTGACGATCACCAAGGGCATGGATCGCATAGCGCCTGGTGCCTATGCCGGCCGCTACATCCACTACGGCATCCGCGAGCATGGCATGGCCGCGGCCATGAACGGCATCGCGCTGCATGGCGGCTTCGTGCCTTATGGCGGCACCTTCCTGTGCTTCGCCGACTATGCGCGCGGCGCCATGCGGCTCTCGGCGCTGATGGGCCAGCGCGTCATCTATGTGATGACGCATGATTCCATCGGTCTCGGCGAGGACGGCCCGACCCACCAGCCGATCGAGCACCTGGCGATGCTGCGGGCGACGCCCAACCTCAACGTCTTCCGGCCGGCAGACATCATCGAAACGGCGGAGTGCTGGGAACTGGCGCTGAAGAGCAAGAATCGGCCGAGCGTGCTGGTGCTCTCGCGGCAGAACCTGCCGATGCTGCGCCAGGCATATAGCGACGAGAACCGGTCGAGCCAGGGCGCCTACGTCCTGCGCGAGCCAGCCGGGCACCGCGCCGTGACGCTGATCGCCACCGGCTCGGAGGTCGAGATCGCCGTTGCCGCCGCTGAACGGCTGGAGACCGGGCACGGCATCGCCGCCGCCGTCGTCTCGATGCCGTGCTGGGAGCTGTTCGAGGAACAGGATACCGACACCCGCAAGACCGTCCTCGGCTCGGCGCCGCGCATTGCGGTCGAAGCCGCAGCACGGCTCGGCTGGGATCGCTGGACCGGCGACACCGGCGTGTTCGTCGGCATGGCCGGTTTCGGTGCCAGCGCCCCTGCCCCGGATCTCTACCGGCATTTCGACATCACGCCCGAAGCCGTCGCCGCAGCGGCGCTGAAGCTCATCATCTAGGAAGGACCCCAAAAATGGCCCGCATCACCCTTCGCCAGCTTCTCGACCATGCCGCCGAGCATGGCTACGGCGTTCCGGCATTCAACATCAACAACATGGAACAGGGCCTTGCCATCATGGAGGCAGCCAGGGCCTGCGACGCGCCAGTCATCATCCAGGCCTCGCGCGGCGCTCGCTCCTATGCCAACGACATCATGCTGGCCAAGATGATGGAGGCGTTGACCGAAATGCATCCGGCCATTCCGCTCTGCATCCATCAGGACCACGGCAACAACGAAGCCACCTGCCTTTCGGCGATCCGCCACGGCTTCACCTCGGTGATGATGGACGGGTCATTGATGGCGGACGCCAAGACGCCGGCGAGCTACGATTACAACGTCGCCATCACCGAACGTGTCGCCCGCATGGCGCATTGGGTCGGCGCTTCCGTCGAAGGCGAGCTCGGCGTGCTCGGCTCGCTGGAGACCGGCCAGGGCGAGGCCGAGGACGGGCATGGCGCCGAAGGTGTACTTTCCCACGACCAGCTTTTGACCGATCCCGATCAGGCGGTCGACTTCGTCACCGCCACCCAGGTCGACGCGCTGGCGATCGCCTGCGGCACCTCGCACGGCGCCTACAAATTCAGCCGCAAGCCGGACGGCGGCATCCTCGCCATGCAGGTGATCGAGGCGATCCACGAAAAGCTGCCCAACACGCATCTGGTCATGCATGGCTCTTCCTCGGTGCCGCAGGAACTGCAGGACGTCATCAACAGGTTTGGCGGCGAGATGCCCCAGACTTTTGGCGTTCCGGTGGAGGAGATCGAGCGCGGCATCCGCTACGGCGTGCGCAAGGTCAACATCGACACCGATTGCCGCATGGCCATGGCCGGGCAGTTCCGCCGCGTCGCGACGGAGGACCCGCGCGAATTCGATCCGCGCAAATTCCTGAAGCCCGCCATGGACGCCCTGCGCGATCTTTGCCGCGATCGCTTTGAACGCTTCGGCACGGCGGGCAACGCCTCGAAGATCAGGGTCATCGCCATGGACGAGATGGCGAAACGTTACGCCGCGGGAAAACTCGACCCGCAGATCGCAACCGCGAAAGCCGCCTGAGCGGCAAACAGGAGACCTGTCATGAACAAGATCGACATGCCGTCAGCAGGCACGCTCAAGGAAGGCAAGGAACGCTACAAGTCGGGCGTCATCCCCTACAAGAAGATGGGCTACTGGGAGCCGGACTACCGGCCCAAGGAGACCGACCTGATCGCCATGTTTCGGATCACGCCGCAGCCCGGTGTCGACCACGAGGAGGCGGCCGCCGCCATCGCCGGTGAATCCTCTACAGCGACATGGACCGTGGTGTGGACCGACAGACTGACCGCCTGCGAGCTCTACCGCGCCAAGGCGTTCAAATCCGAGCCGGTGCCGAACACAGGTCCCGGCACCAAGACCGAGCAGCAGTACTTCGCCTATATCGCCTACGATCTCGACCTGTTCGAGCCCGGCTCAATCGCCAACCTGACTGCATCGATCATCGGCAACGTGTTCGGTTTCAAGGCAGTCAAGGCCTTGCGACTCGAGGACATGCGCATCCCGGTGGCTTACCTCAAAACCTTCCAGGGCCCGGCGACCGGCATCGTGGTGGAGCGCGAGCGGCTCGACAAGTTCGGCCGGCCGCTGCTCGGCGCGACGACGAAGCCGAAGCTTGGCCTGTCAGGCCGCAACTACGGCCGCGTCGTCTACGAGGCGTTGAAGGGTGGCCTCGACTTCGTCAAGGACGACGAGAACATCAACTCGCAGCCCTTCATGCACTGGCGCGACCGCTTCCTCTACTGCATGGAGGCTGTGAACAAGGCGTCGGCCGCTACCGGCGAAGTCAAGGGCCATTATCTCAACGTCACCGCCGGCACGATGGAGGAGATGTACGAGCGCGCCGAATTCGCAAAACAGCTTGGTTCCTGCATCGTCATGATCGACCTCGTCATTGGCTACACGGCGATCCAGTCGATGGCCAAGTGGGCACGCCGCAACGACATGATCCTGCACCTGCACCGCGCCGGCAACTCGACTTATTCGCGCCAGAAGAACCACGGCATGAATTTTCGCGTCATCTGCAAATGGATGCGGATGGCCGGCGTCGATCACATCCATGCCGGCACGGTTGTCGGCAAGCTGGAAGGCGACCCGCTGATGATCAAGGGTTTTTATGACACGCTGCGCGAGGAGCGCACGCCGCAGAACCTCGAAACCGGGCTGTTCTTCGATCAGGACTGGGCCTCGCTCAACAAGGTGATGCCCGTCGCCTCGGGCGGCATCCATGCCGGCCAGATGCACCAGTTGATCCACTATCTCGGCGAGGACGTCGTCCTGCAGTTCGGCGGCGGCACGATTGGCCATCCGGATGGCATCCAGGCCGGCGCGACGGCCAATCGTGTCGCGTTGGAGGCGATGATCCTCGCCCGCAACGAGGGCCGCGACTATCTGCGCGAAGGGACCAAAATCCTCGAACAGGCGGCCAGATGGTGCACGCCGCTGAAGGCGGCCCTGGAGACCTGGAAGGACGTCACCTTCAACTACGAATCGACCGACACGGCCGACTTCGTGCCAACCGCAACGCCCAGCTTCTAGACGAAAGGAACCGTCGCCATGATGACCAATCCGGGAAACAAGGTCACGCAGGGACAGTTTTCGTTCCTCCCCGACCTGACCGATGAGCAGATTTCGGCGCAGATCAAATACGCGCTGAAAAACCACTGGGCGGTCAGCGTCGAGTACACGGACGATCCGCATCCGCGAAACACCTATTGGGAAATGTACGGCAACCCGATGTTCGACCTGAAGGACCCGGCGGGCATCCTGCTTGAAATCAATAGCTGCCGGAAAGCCATGCCCAACATGTATGTCCGGGTCACCGCCTTCGATTCGAGCAAGGGCTGGGAAGCGCCGCGCATGTCGTTCATCGTCAACCGGCCGCCCAACGAACCCGGGTTCCGGCTGCTGCGCCAGGAGCGCGACGGCCGCAGCCAGGGCTATTCGATCGTGCCTTATGCGACCGACAGGCCCGAAGGCGAGCGGAGCTAGCCGAAACCATGCTGGACGCGATAGCAAAGGGCACTGCCGCGCAGGACGAATCGGTTGATCTGCAGGCCGAGTTCGAGGCGTCCAACATCGACGAGGTGATGGACAAGCTCGACCGCGAACTCGTTGGCCTGAAGCCCATCAAGACCCGCATCCGCGAGATCGCGGCGCTGCTCCTGGTCGACCGGCTTCGCCGCAAGTTCGGCCTGACCTCGGGCGCGCCGACGCTGCACATGAACTTTACCGGAAATCCGGGCACCGGAAAGACCACCGTGGCGCTGAGGATGGCCGAAATCCTGCATCGTCTCGGCTATGTTCGCGAAGGCCACATGGTCGCGGTGACGCGAGACGATCTCGTCGGCCAGTATGTCGGCCACACCGCGCCCAAAACCCGCGAAGTAATCAAGCGCGCCATGGGCGGGGTGCTTTTCATCGACGAGGCCTACTATCTCTACAAGCCCGAGAACGAACGCGACTACGGCCAGGAATCGATCGAAATCCTGCTGCAATGCATGGAAAACAACCGTGACGATCTGGTTGTGATTCTTGCCGGCTATAAGAACAAGATGGACCGCTTCTTCGACAGTAATCCCGGCATGCGCTCGCGCATCGCCCACCACCTCGATTTTCCCGACTACGGCGTCAGCGAACTCAAATCGATCGCCGAGATCATGCTGGCGGAACAGAATTACCGTCTCAGCGAGGCGGCGGCCAAGGCGCTCGAAGAGTATCTCCCGATCCGCATGCGGCTGCCGCATTTCTCCAACGCCCGCTCGGTCCGCAATGGGCTCGATCGGGCGCGGCTTCGCCAGGCCAACCGGCTTTTCGCGTCGCGCGACCGGGTGTTGACGAAGACCGACCTTATCACCATTGAAGAATCCGATATTCGCGGCAGCCGCGTGTTCGCGGAAGGCAAGCTCGAAGGCGAGCCGGTGACGAAGGCGCGCTGACAAGATGACTCCGGTTGGTGTGCAGCGACCGGAAACGGAAGACGGAACGGGAGCCGACGACTATGGGTACCAAGACAATCATCGCGCCCTCGGTGCTTTCTGCGGACTTCTCGCGGCTCGGCGACGAGGTCGAAGCGGTCGTCCGGGCGGGCGCCGACTGGATCCATCTCGACGTGATGGACGGCCATTTCGTGCCCAACATCACCTTCGGTCCGCCGGTGATCAAGGCGATCCGTGATCGAACGGACAAGATCTTCGACTGCCACCTGATGATCGCGCCGGCCGACGCCTATCTCGCCGCCTTCGCCGATGCCGGCTGCGACATCATCACGGTGCATGCCGAGGCCGGGCCGCATCTCGACCGTTCGCTGCAGGCGATCAGGAATCTCGGCAGGAAGGCCGGCGTGTCGCTGAACCCGTCGACGCCGGAAAGCGTCATCGAATATGTGCTCGACCGGCTCGATCTGGTGCTTCTGATGACCGTCAATCCGGGTTTCGGTGGCCAGGCGTTCATTCCGGCTGTCGTCGACAAGGTCAGGCGGGTCAAGGCACTGATCGGCAGCCGCCCGATCGACATCGAGATCGACGGCGGCGTCACGCCCGAGACCGCTCCGCTGGTCAGCGCGGCCGGCGCCAATGTGCTGGTCGCCGGCTCGGCCATCTTCAAGGGCGGCACCGAAGCTGCCTATCGCGCCAATATCGGCGCCATCAGACAGGCAGCCGACGGGGCGATCCGGAAAGCCGCGTAAACCGTCTCATCGGAGGCCAAACATTTCATCGGAGGAAACCTTGGCGGCAATCCCACCTGTCTGCGATTTCGGCTGGCAAGCCATCGATGCCGTTTTGCCCGGCGTCGACGGCAAATCGCATTCGATCTTCAGCCACGCCGGCCCGAACGGGCTGGTCGTGGCCTTCATCTGCAACCATTGCCCTTATGTGAAGGCGGCGATTTCCCGCATCGTCCGCGATGCCAACGACCTCAAGCCCGAAGGCATCGGCTTTGTCGCGATCAATTCCAACGATGCCGACGCCTATCCGGATGATTCCTTCGACAACATGAAGCTCTTCGCCAGGACGAACGGCTTCACTTTCCCCTACCTCCACGACGAGCGCCAGACGGTGGCGCGTGCCTATGGAGCCGTTTGCACTCCGGATTTCTTCGGGCTCAACAGCGACTTGACGCTGCAATATCGCGGCCGGCTGGACGCGGCGCGACGCGACGCCGGACCGCCCGGGCTGAGGCGCGACCTGTTCGAGGCGATGAAGCAAATTGCCAGAACCGGCGACGGACCGCTGGACCAGATCGCTTCGATCGGCTGCTCGATCAAGTGGAAGGACGCCGCATGAACGTCGGCATGAGTAGGCCGTTTCGATCGTCGAAAGCGATCCTGTTCGATCTCGACGGCACGCTGGTCGATTCGGCGCCTGATATAACGGCCGCCGTCAACGAGTTGCTGGCCGGCCGCGATCTGCCGCCGCTGCGCCTGGTACAGGTCAAGGCGATGATCGGCGGCGGCGTCAGGAAACTGGTCGAGCGAGTCTTCGCCGCTTCCGGTATGCCGCTCCTCGGCAGCGCGCTTGACGAGGCCAACCGCGCCATGGCGCCGATCTACCGCAAACATCTGACCGGCCTGACGACGCTGATGCCTGGCGTCAGGGAGGTTCTCACCCACTTCCACTTGAGCGGAATAGCCATGGGCGTGGTGACCAACAAGCCGCAGTTGGCGGCTCGCGAAATCCTGCTGCATTTTGGGCTGACGGAACATCTCGGCGCGATCGTCGGCGGAGACGCGGTGACATGCCTGAAACCGGCGCCCGACGCTCTGCTGCTGGCGCTCGACCAGCTTCAGGTCGAGCCTTGCGACACGCTGATGGTCGGAGACAGCAGCGCCGACGTGGTCGCCGCCCGCTCCGCCGGCATGCCCGTCATTCTGCTGCGCGGCGGCTACACCCAAATTGCCGTTGAAGAGCTTGGCGCCGACCTCGTTTGCGACGGCCTGCTCGACCTGCCTTCCGCCATGCGGAGGCTGCAAGACGCCGCTTGACCGGCGGCGCCGGCCATCAGCGCGGCGCCGGCCGAACGCAGTTAGAACGGCCGGCGAAGTAACGCTACTTCCTGCGGAAGAACCGGGTTACTTCCTGCGGAAGAACCGGGTTACTTGGAGTATTGCTTCAGATAGGCGATGACGTTGGCGAGATCCTCGTCTTTCTTGAGACCGGGAAACGCCATCTTCGTGCCTTTGATCATGGCCTTGGGATCGCGAAGATAGGTCGTCAGCGTGGCTTCGTCCCATTTGACGCCGGATTTACCCGCCTCGGTCATGGGCTTGGAATATTTGAACCCCGGATGCGTGCCGGCCGTCCGGCCGATAACGCCGCTCAACGATGGACCGACCTTGTTCTGGTCCTTGTCAACGACGTGACAGACCTTGCATTTGGCGAAGACCTTCTCACCCGCGGCGGCATCCTGTGCCTGCGATTGGTTTGTGATGAACGTCGCAACGGACACGACGGCGAAAAATGCGATTGCACGCATGGCATTTCCTCATTGATCGTCAAGGTGCCCTGGACGATTTGCGCACGCCGTTGTTTTGATCATCGGCATGCGTCGTTTATGGCAGAGCGAAAGCTTCTCCCCAGTGGAGTTGCGGCGCCTGCATCCTGGAAGCTACCCGGCAGATGAGCGATGTCAACCATGCAGCGGTTCGCACAGGCAATCGCTTCAGAAAAAAGGGACGGGTCCAAGTCGTACTGGCGATTGTCGACGTCGGCGCTGCCCCTCATCCGCCTGCCGGCACCTTCTCCCCGTATAATGACGGGGCGAAGGGGGCTGGCCGCAACGGAGGGCGATGAGGGGCTGCGCAAACGGAAGCGATTGTCTTGCAACCAGGGGTAGTTCCAACTTGACAGATGACGGCAGTTACGCTAGGAATTTAATTGGAATGATGATTGCGCCAACGACCCGCCCCGAGGCGGGTTTTTTGTTTCAGGTATCGGCGACGTCCCCCGAAGTTCAGAGCGCGCTCGGTTCCGGCGCCCCATCCATTCGCCTTTATTGACGGCCATCAGGCGAACGCGTAGCCTCAAACCAATCCGGTTTTCCATGGGCACCTCGGGACTCCGGCAGTTGGCGATTTTGTCCAGGCTCGCCGATCGGGCCGGATCTCGCCGAAGCGGGCGTCTTCAAGCGCGCAAGAGGTGCTGAATGGATATGGTCGACCTCATATTGACGGTTTGCCTGATTGCCAATCCGGGCAATTGCCGAGACGAACATCTCTATTTCGAGAGCCGCGGCTCTCTGGTCCAATGTATGATGCTGGCGCCCAGCGAAATCGCGAAATGGTCGCAGCAACACCCGACCCTCACGGTCAAGCGCTGGAAATGCGCTTTCCCGAACAAGGACCGTGCGATCTGATCGGCGCCCCGGTCTATTACGGCCCCGGGAGGAGACATCATGATGATTTCGCGTCGAGCAACGCTCCGGCTGGCAGCTCTTGGAACAGCCGCGGCTCTTGTCTCAAGGCCGTCCTTCGCCACGACCCCCTCCTTCGCCACGGCCAGGGTTCGCATTGGTGTGCTGAAGTTCGGCACCGTGAGCTGGGCGCTTGACACGCTGAAGCAGCACAGATTCGACACAGCCAACGGCATCGATCTGCAGATCATCGACTTCGCCGGCGAGGATGCAACCAACGTCGCCATGCTGGCCGGCGCGATCGACATCATCGTCTCCGACTGGCTGTGGGTCTCGCGCCAGCGCTCGGAAGGCGTCGACCTGACATTGGTCCCCTATTCGACCGCCGTCGGGGCAATCATGGTGAAGGAGGCGGCGCCGATCCGCACGATCACCGATCTCAAGGGAAGAAAGATCGGCGTCGCCGGCGGGCCTCTCGATAAAAGCTGGCTGCTGATCCAGGCGCTGGCCAGACGCGATCACGGCCTCGACCTGCCGGCAACCAGCGACATCGTCTTTGGCGCGCCGCCGCTGATTTCGGAAAAGGCGATGCAAGGCGAACTCGATGCGGTGCTCAATTTCTGGCATTTTTGCGCCCGGCTCGAGGCCAACGGCTTTCGTCGGCTGATCGGCGCCGATGATGCGGCGAAGGCGCTCGGGGCCTCGGGCGCCGTATCGGCGCTCGGCTATGTCTTTCATGACAAATGGGCGAACGAAAATCCGGACGCTATCAGGGGCTTCGTCAAGGCTTCGGCGCAGTCCAAGGACTTGCTGGCCAGATCCGACGACGAGTGGCTGCGCCTTGCGCCGATTATCCGAGCACAGGGCAAGGAATTGGCCAAACTGCGTGACCGCTATCGCGAGGGCATTCCCAGACGCCCCGTCGCCGAGGATGCGGCCGACGCGGGAAAACTCTACCGCGTGCTGGCCGAGATCGGCGGCGACAAGCTGGTCGGCCGCGCGCCCGAGATGGCGCCCGGCACGTTCTGGCAGGAGCTGCCGAAATGACCGCACCGGACACCGGCGATCGCCCGCCCGGCGCCGCAGCCGATATCTCCAGCCAATCCGGCCTTGCAGCGGCGCTGACACCCGTGCTGACGGTCGCGGTCTCTCTGCTCGGGCTTTGTCTGCTGTGGGGTCTTGCGGCAAATGCCTGGCCGAGCCGGGCCTTTCCTGGGCCGGGGCGGGTCTGGCAGGTGCTGCTCGCAGAGGCGGCGAACGGCGACCTTTTCTACCATCTCGGCGCGACCCTCGGCCGGGTTGCCGCAGCCTATGTCGTCGCGATGGTCGTTGGCTCGGTCATCGGCGTTCTCCTCGGCAGCCACCGCAGGGCAGACCGGTTCTTCAGCCCCTGGCTGGTCCTGTTTCTCAACATTCCCGCGCTGGTCGTCATCGTGCTTGCCTACATCTGGTTCGGCCTCAACGAGGCGGCGGCGATTGGCGCCGTTGCCGTCAACAAGATCCCCAATGTCGTGGTGACGATGCGCGAAGGCGCCAGGGCGCTTGATCCGAGTTACGCCGAAATGGCCGCCGTCTACCGCTTCGGTCCCCTCGAACGCATCCGCCATGTCCTGCTGCCGCAACTGCAGCCCTATCTTGCCGCCGCCTCGCGATCCGGTATCGCCCTCATCTGGAAGATCGTCCTTGTGGTCGAACTGCTCGGCCGCTCCAACGGCGTCGGCTTCCAGATCTATCTTTATTTCCAGCTTTTCGACGTCGCCGCCATTCTTGCCTACACGCTGGCTTTCGTTGCGGTGATGCTTGTCATCGAACTCCTTCTGGTGCAGCCCATTGAACGACATGCAACCCGTTGGCGCCGTCGTCCCGCTTAGGGTCGACATCGCCGAAAAGACCTTCAGGTCCGCGCAAGGCGTCTCGATCCCGGCGCTCCAGGACCTTTCCTTCGAGGTCCGGCAAGGCGAATTCGCCTGCTTGCTGGGGCCGTCCGGCTGCGGCAAGACCACGACGCTGCGCATCCTGCTTGGATTGGACAAAGACTTTTCCGGCTCGTTTCAACTGCCTGAAGGCGGCTCCAACCGGATCGCCGCCGTGTTCCAGGAGCCGATCTTGCTGCCGTGGCGGACGGTGGAGCAGAATGTCAGGCTGGCGCTGCCGAAAAGCCTGAGAACGAAGAACCTCGACGGGCTGTTCGACACACTCGGCCTCGCTGGCATGCGCTCGCTCTACCCGGCGGAGCTTTCGCTCGGCCTTGCGCGCAGGGCAGCACTTGCCAGGGCCTTCGCCACCGAACCGGCGGTGCTTTTCCTGGACGAACCCTTTGCCTCGCTCGACGAACGAACCGCCGAGCGGCTTCGGCACCTGCTTTTGACCGTGTGGTCGGCGCGGCCTACCACCGCCCTGATGGTAACGCACAATCTGCGCGAGGCGCTGATGCTGTCGGATCGCATCATCGTTCTCGCACAGCGGCCGGCCCATGTGCTCGGCATGTTCGACGTAAGGCTGCCGCGGCACTATCGCAATCCACAGGTGATGAGCGACCTTTT
Source organism: Mesorhizobium sp. WSM4840 (assembly GCF_055811755.1). NCBI lineage: Bacteria > Pseudomonadati > Pseudomonadota > Alphaproteobacteria > Hyphomicrobiales > Phyllobacteriaceae > Mesorhizobium > Mesorhizobium sp. WSM4840. Next base: position 1,152 of record NZ_JBVVQD010000006.1, on the reverse strand, counting down.
ACGGTCGTTCCACCAAAAATTTCCGGGCGTGGCCTGATCGCCTTACGGCTCGAATTCATATCGGGGAAGCCATGCCGATCGATCGGACAAGACGCAAGCTTGTGAATGGCTTCGCCTGCACCGCGGTCAGTGCCGCGATGCTGCCCTGTTGCCTCGGGCGGGCCGCTCTCGCCGCTGCCGGCGGGCTTGAATTCAAGCTCAGGAAAATCGCCGACGGCGTCTTCGCCTTCCAGGGCGTCGATGAATTGATGAGCCCCGCCAACCAGGGCGCGATCTCGAACCTGGGCGTCGTCGTCGGCAGCGACGCCGTTGCCGTCATCGACAGCGGCGGCAGCCTGGTCGAGGCGAACGCCCTCATCGCCGCGATCGGCAAGATGAGCGCCAAGCCGGTTCGCTACCTGATCAACACCCACATGCACCCCGACCACATCTTCGGCAACGCGGCGTTCCGGGAGATCGGCGCCACCATTGTCGGCCATCGCAATCTGCCGCGCGCGCTCGAGGCACGCGGCGCGTTCTACCTGCAAAGCTTTCGCGAACAGATCGGCGACGCGCTGATGGAAGGGATCGAGATCATACCGCCGACGATGCTGGTCGACGACCGCCTGCAGCTCGACCTCGGCGGGCGCGTGCTCGAATTGCAGGCATGGAAGGCGGCTCACACCGACAACGACCTGACCGTCTTCGACAGCGCGACCCGCACGCTGTTTGCCGGCGATCTCGTTTTCATAGGTTCCTTGCCGACGCTCGACGGGTCGCTGCTCGGCTGGCTCCGCCAGATGAATGCGCTGGCCGCGATCGGCGCCGCGCGCGCCGTGCCGGGTCATGGCCCGGTGCCGGCCGGCTGGCCTGAGGCGCTGACGGCGGAGCGGCGCTATTTCGAAGTTCTGGCGCGCGATATTCGCAAGGCGATCGCCGACGGGGTGCCGCTCAGCGAGGCAGTCAAAACCGCCGGCGGAAGCGAACGGGGCAATTGGCATCTGTTCGACGACTACAATGAGCGCAATGCCACGGCCGCCTTTGCCGAACTCGAATGGGAATAGATCAAACCGACAGCGTTGGACGCTATCAGGTGCAGGGCAACGAGTCCAGGTTAACGGGCTTGGAGAGCTGCCATCAGGTAGTCGGTATCCCAGGTTGCGAGTTTTCGCT